>RFYV01000101.1 GCA_009921265.1 Betaproteobacteria bacterium
GATCGGGCTCGTGTGGGTCGACATATTCATGTGGATGATCTTCTGCCGCTTATGGAAGCTTGGAAAGCGGAGTCGGTTGTTGTTGTACATATGAGTCGGCGTACAAATTTGCAATTTGCGCGCGAACGCCTGAAAGAGGTCTTGGGGCCCCATATGAGTCGTGTTCATTTATTAATGGATCACCGAACAAATCGCCAACGGTTTGAGCAGCAACTTCTTGAGAGCGGTGAAACACTCTCAAAGAAATCTTCCTCGCAGAGTTCCGCTTTGCCTGGTCCTTCAACTTAAAATCTTTACAAAATATTTTAATTTGGTTGACGAGTGGTCGAAATGGTTTTACATTGACTTGCCACGCGTTGCAATGGATTTCATCTTGTGGATTTGTTTCTGAATGTCGCTGTTGGTGGTTTGAATGGACGCAAACCATCTTCCATTTCACTCTCCTGTTTCGCTGAAATAAATCATTTTAATGTCCACAAACGATAAAGAACTTCAAGAAAAAATGTACGCCTATTTGCGGCGTCATCACCCTGAAATTTGTCGACATTGGTTTGATCAAATTGCTGTCGCGGGCGTGGAGGGCGGATTGTTGCGATTGGTTGTTGACGAACCCGTCCGCCTTAAATATTTGCAACGAACATGTGTCGCTTCTTTCACCGAGGCTGCCCAGTCCGCTTCTGGGCGACTTATGACAGTTCGGTTTGTTGGTTCTGATGTGGAAAAGGTTGACACGTCCGTGAAATTGGTTCGCACCACCAACGCCCTGAGTGCGACTGATCACAATAATTTTTCTGAAAGCCCAATCCTGCTTGATGAGCAAATGCTTCTCAGCCCTGATTATTGTTTTGATGGATTTGTGGTTGGTCCCGGAAATCGATTGGCGCACGCGGCGTCTTTGGCCGTGACTTCCAAGCTTGGCCGCGCATACAACCCTTTCTTCATCCACGGTTCAGTTGGTTTAGGCAAAACACATTTGTTGCAAGCCATCTGTCAAGCAACATTGCGCAACCAACCTTCGGCGAGAATTTTGTATATCAGTTGCAACACATTTATGGATGCCTTTCATGAAAGCGTGAAGGCCGGGCGCATGAGCGAATTTCGCCTTCGCTTTAGAAATGTTGATCTATTGGTTATTGACGACATTCATTTCTTGTCCAAGCGCGAGCAAACTCAAGAGGAGTTTTTCCACACATTCAACATGCTGCATCAATCGGGTCGCCAAATCGTGTTAAGTTCCGACGCGGCACCTTGTGAAATTCCAGATCTTGAAGAGCGTTTGGTAAGTCGATTTAACAGCGGTCTTGTGGCTCGAATTGATCGACCTTGTTACGAAACGCGTGTGGCCATTCTAAAAGCAAAGGCCAGGTTGCACGATCTTCAACTTTCAGAAGATGTTGCGGCGTATGTTGCGGCAAGAATTGATTCCAATATCCGCGAACTCGAGGGCGCGCTTACAAAAATTCGTGGAGTTGCCTTGGCGCTTGGTCGAACGATTGATCTTGATCTTGCCAAAGAAGCTTTGGGCGTGAATATTCAGGTTGGTGGTTCTAAAAACAACCAGCCTTCCATGCAAAGCATTCTTGATTCAGTGGCCCGTTATTACGACGTGAAATTGACAGACCTGTTGGGAAAGCGCCGACACAAAAGCGTTGTCCTTCCAAGGCAGGTTTGTATGTGGCTTGCGCGTCGACATACCCGCTACAGCCTGGAAGAAATTGGTGGCTATCTTGGTGGGCGCGACCACACTACCGTGCTTCATGCTGTTCGAACAGTGACGGCTCGAAGTAACACGGATGAATGTTTGCGATCAGATGTGGAAAGAATTGAAGACGGACTGAAGCTGAACAATGTCTCTGTGACGCCTTCTCCACATTGAATCAACAACCATTTTAAGTTGTTTCAAACCTGTCGTTTGTGTTCGATGACGGACTAATAAAATTCGTTTTTAAAAAAACTGAAGTTCTTTTTTGTATTTAAGATTTAAACACCAACACTTCTTAAAGCCAACCGAACGCCCCCAGACAGCTTTTGCACTTTTTTATTTTCTCTCAAGTCTTTGTGTACGTATCTGTTGTGTCTTTCTATGGGTGCTTATACACATAAAGACAGGGCCTTTATCTATGACTATGAATATATCTATGAATGAATCAAATTGAGATCTTTTTATAAACGATGTGTCTTTGAATTTCTAGGCTGACAAACGGAACAGTAAACCGTGGTTCTTTGCGAACACTGAGTTTGTTTCAAAAGCGCGCCACAAATCGTACAAGGCTCTTTGCCACGACCATAGACCAAATGCGTGGCTTGATATGTTCCAGCGTTTCCTAGAGCATCAGCGTGGCTTTGAATGGTGGATCCACCACAGCGAATGGCTTGCTTAAGTATTAATTTTAATTCAGCAATAAATTGATTGATTTCCGCACGAGTGAGAGAACTGCCTTTACGCAATGGATGAATTTTGGATTGAAACAAGGATTCGTCAGCATAAATATTTCCAACGCCAGCAATAATTGATTGATCAAGCAGTATGGTTTTTATACGGCGCCTAGAATTATTTAAAGATAAAAACAGTTCATTTGCGGTAATAGAAAGGGCATCTGGCCCAAGCTTAAACCACGCAATTTCTCGCACAAATTGCATGTTCTCATAAGCGCGAACATACCCAAATCGCCTTGGGTCCTTGTGATGCATCTCAAATATCTTGCCGTTGTTTGAAAGTGTCCAGAGTACGTGCACGTGTGGTGCCGGCTTGGATTGAAATGGACGCAGAGTGACCGAACCGCTCATTCCCATATGAAACAACAATACTCTTCCACGCGTGGACTCCAAGCAAAACTGTTTTCCATGTCTATGAAAGCGCTCAATCGTAAGGCCTGAAAAAAGATCGGCAGGATTGATCGATCCTCGAATAAATTGAGGTCGCATAACGCGCACGGAAAGAACCTTGGCACCGACACAATGTTGGGCTAAACCTCGACAAATTGTTTCAACTTCAGGTAGTTCGGGCATGCTTGAACTCTATACTTAGTGCATGAATGAAACCGCATCAACCAGTATGTCAGAAGATGAAATTACCAAAGAAATTGCATGGGCCTTACAGGCGGTTGATCGGGTTCGTTGTGAGGTTCATAAAGTAATTGTTGGACAGGACCAAGTGCTTGAGGAAGTTCTGTTAACCATGGTGTGTGGCGGTCACGCTGTTGTGGAGGGAGTGCCAGGTCTTGCAAAAACTTTATTGATCTCCACTTTGGCCAAATGTCTTTCGTTGCAATTCAGCAGAATTCAATTCACACCAGACTTAATGCCATCAGATATCACTGGAACTGAAGTCATAGAAGAGGATCGTTCCACGGGAATGAGGGCTCTTCGATTTGTTCGGGGACCAATTTTTGCCAATATTGTGCTTGCGGACGAGATCAATAGAACGCCGCCCAAGACACAGGCTGCGCTTCTGGAATCCATGCAAGAGCGGCAAGTGACTGTTGGTGGAGTCACGCATCGGCTTGCAAATCCATTTTTTGTGCTGGCCACGCAAAACCCAATCGAGCAAGAAGGAACGTACTCATTACCGGAAGCGCAATTGGATCGATTTATGTTCAACATTCGAATTGGATATCCAAATGAGCAACAAGAATTGGAAATTGTTTCGCGCACAACGGGTGACGCAAAATATGAGGCCACTTCTGTTTTGGATGCCGCGGATTTAATGAGAATTCAAATGGCGATTCGCCGAATTCCCATTGCGGACCACGTGGCGCGTTACGCCCTTCGACTTGTTCGAGCGACGCGCTCAGATGAGCGTTATGGAGAGAAAAATGAATCAATACCAAAGATTGTCAGGGACTATGTCTCTTGGGGTGGCGGTCCGCGGGCCAGTCAATTTTTGGTTTTGGCGGCAAAAGCGAAAGCCTTATTTTCTGGTGAAACACACGTGCTTCCAAAGCACATACAACAAGTTGCACTGCCGGTTTTAAGGCATCGAATTGTGACCAACTTCAACGCCGAAGCGGACGGAGTGAATTCGGATGTGGTGATTCAAACATTATTGAACACTATTGCGCTTGATACGGCAACAAATCAAAGTCCACTAGGCACGCTCATCAAGTGAGCGGAGCTCCACTGCGTGCCGAAGCATATCTTGCTCCAGAAACACTGGCGCAACTTTCATCATTTGAGTTGCGCGCGCGAATGGTGGTGGAAGGAATTTCAAGTGGAATGCACTCAAGTCCAAAACAAGGAATGGCGGTCGAGTTTGCCGAGCATCGGCCATATACACCCGGAGAATCGCTTCGACACCTTGATTGGAAAATGTTTGGACGCAGCGACAAGCTGTATATAAAAAGGTATCAACAAGAAACAAGCTTAGATGTTGTTCTTTTGGTTGATTCCTCCAACTCCATGAGATTTTCAACTCTTGAAACAAAATCCGGATGGGGCGGAACCGACGCCGGACGTCAAACAAATCAGTGGACCAAATTTGATTGCGCCGCGGCGATCACTGTTGCACTTGCGCACCTTTGTCTACAACAACGCGATCGTGTTGGATTGCAAATATTTTCAGACGACACCAAGGCGGTGGTTCGAAGATCTGGAAGTCGGGGCCAGTGGAAGAGCATGGTGCAGGCGTTGGCCACCGTTCCAGTGAAAGGCGTGGCCAATCTATCTCGAGCCATGGATCAACTTATTGCCAGCCTTGGTCAACGATGTCTTATTTTTGTTTTGAGCGATTTTTTATATCCATTGAATACAATTTACGATTCAGTTGCAAAACTAAAATTCAAGGGACACGATCTTGTTTTTGCCAGAATCCTTGATCACGCAGAATTGCAATTTAAATTAGAAGGATTGCGCCGATTTGAAGACCTGGAGGGGGCAGAGGATATAGAAGTTGAGGCCGACAATATTAGAGAGACCTATTTGCAAGCCTTGAAACAACACGATAATGAATTAGAAAAATTAACCAGAAGTTTTGCGTTCGATATGTGTCGCATAGACAGCCATGATTCTGTCGGCCCACCAATTTCAACCCTGTTAAGTCGACGCGAAACATTGAATAAACACCGGAGATCACATTGATTTTTGCCAACCCATTGTTGGCCATGGCAACACTGCTGGCGGCGGCAATTCCTATTTTTTTGCATGTTTTTCTCCGTCGCCCCAAATCAACACCGTGGGGTTCTAACTTTCTTCTTCAAATTGCGTTGCAAAAAATTCATCGTCGCAGAAAATTAGAGAAGTGGATTTTGCTCTTGCTTCGAGTTTTAGCCATAGCCCTTGTTGGGTTTGCAATGGCGGGCCCGTTTGCAAAAGCTTGGATGCGTGAAAAAATATTGAAGGAAAGGTGGATTGTTATTGATGATGGCGCCACAAGCGCCGAATTAAAATCAAATGGAAAAAGCGTGTTGGATGAATTGAAACAGGAAGTGATCCAATCCATACAAATAGAGGGAGTTGGTAATCGATACGCCGTGGTGTTGGCCTCCGTACCCGCACGTGTTTTATTTGAACCAACCTCAAACAAAGAATTTGCCATTGAGTCGATACAAAAAGTTTTTTCAAGGGAAGTCCCATGCGACATTTCCGACGCACTGGATAAAGCGCTTGAAAAATCAGAAACAAATGCGCCACCAAGAGACGTCGAAATTTGGAGCGGGTTTCGCCAAGGCAGCATTCGTTTAGAACAACCACTTTCCGCCGCACTTATTCAACGCGCTCAACAATCCACACTGACTATAAGCAAACCACAATCTGGATTGCCTCAAAATCAAACACTGTGGAAATGTTCAATCATTCGTTCCGCCATTGAAACCGAAGAGGCAAATCAAAGCCTTGTCAAAATGGAGATTCGAAGAGAAGGAGCGCTTGAACAAGCAGCGAATCAGATTTTATTTCAGAACAACCAAAACGTCATGGTTGCAAAAAAAGATTTTTATTGGAACGAAATAGCAACCGAGACCGAGTTTGATGTTCGTCTGCAACTTGAGCGTGGCACACAGCAGGGAATTCAAGCCACCATACAAGAGGATGCGCAACCGTTTGATAATAAAATATTTTTATCTTGTGATTCAACAGATAAAATAAACGTAACGGTTCTTGGAAGAAAGTCCACGGAACAGAACATTGAAAATCTTCCCGCCTCCAACTGGATTATTCGCGCAATCGAATCAACGGGAATGACGGTCCAAGAAATTGATGCGGAAACAATCTCAATTCGACAACCAAGCGCATCAGACACCGTTATTTTAACAAGGCCCGATCTGGTTGACCAAGCTGGTTGGACATGGCTGCTTACTTTTGCAAAAAATGGTGGCGTTTTAATTGTTACCCCAGCATCCGAAAGCGCCGAACAAAATTGGGCGGTGGATATTGAGCGACTTTTAGAAATTCCAATTCGCTCACAAAAAGAAATCAAGGTCGCAGACATACGTCTGGCAACAAAACAACCACGCATTGGTCCACTCTCAATTCTTGGTGCGGAATTAGATCTATTAAGTGAGCCAATTCATGTGGCAAAACATATACACCTTGCAACAACGGACGCCGCCGGTCAAGCATCTTTGTTGTTTGAAGATGGAAGTCCAATGATGTGTTGGGCAAAACCAAAAAATGGAAGCGGGCTTGTGGTCATTCTTGCGGTTTCACCTGAATTATCGTGGAGCGATTTACCCGTGAAACCACTTATGGTTCCTCTATTTCAAGAATTAGTTCGTGGTGGAAGAGCCATAGCGACGGAACAACAAGAAATACAAACTGGAAGCACCCTTTCACTTGGATCATCCGCCGCAGGAGGCATGTTTATACCCCCCGCACAAAGCGGCGCACCCACAATTGAAATTGATCAAAATGGTCAATCGCAAACTCGCGTGCTGACGCCAGGATTATGGACGCTTCAAAAAAGAAACGGGCAAACACAAACATACGCCGTCAACATATCGCCCGCCGCCGCATCCATACAACCACTCACAGAAAACGCCCTTCGCGCCTGGTTTGGTTCTATCAACACGCTTCAATTTCAAGACGAAAACAAGCCGATCAACTCATCTCAAAATCAGGGTCTGGAGGACCCAGCGGTTAGTGGAGCGCTATTTATATTCGCGCTTGTGTTTGCTCTTGTTGAGAGCGTGCTTTCTAGAAAAGGCTCCCCACAAGGAACACGTCCAGTTGTTGGAGTATCCACTTGAGTCAGTGGATTTTTAATTGGCTTGGTGTTCCTCCGGAACTATCCGGACAACCGTGGCACCTGGTGTTCGAAAGACCCGCACCGCCCTGGCTGTACCTAGTTGGATTCATGGTCATTTTATCAACGGCAATTTTTTCCTACATGAACATGAAAGGAAAGCTTGGTGCAAGAATATTTCTAGCAATCCTTCGCGTGGTCGCCCTATTCATGATCGCCACATTGTCCATGGAACCCACTCTTGAATGGCCACAAGAAAGAATAGAACCCGACTTTGTTGACGTATTGGTGGATCGTAGTTCCAGCTTGCAAGTACGCGATATGGTTGACACGGATGGAAAAATTGTTTCGCGTGCGGATGTTCAAACAAATGCACTTCAAAACACTGTGTGGAATTCGATTGCGAAAGATCACAAAGTTGAATGGGTTTCAGTCACCGGAAGCGCGAACGTTGTTTTGAAAAAAGAAGAACTTCCACCAGCAACAGGCAATCGAACGCTTCTCGCATCGGCCATCAGCCAAACACTACAAAGAAATCTTGGACGCCCCCTTTCGGCGGTGATTGTTATTTCCGATGGTCGA
>RFYV01000102.1 GCA_009921265.1 Betaproteobacteria bacterium
GTGCCGTCTTTTTGTAATCGCTGTTGACCGGCAATAACGACCGTATCACCTTCAGCTAAGCCATCGGTGATTTCTACTCGACCAGGGCTGCGAATGCCTAATTTGACTTCTGTTCTTTGTGACACCGTGGCGGTGTCTGGTGGCAATGTGGATTTATCTGTAACAGTATCAGCAGAAACAACTTTAATCACGAATTGTCGTCCGCCTTGAGGAACAATCGATTCCTCGGGCACATACAAAGTGTTTTCACGCATTGCAAACACAGCGGTTACACGCGCAAACATACCAGGACGCAAGGGCCCACCCGATTGATTGGTAGCAGGACCACTGGCCATCGGAGGATTCATTGATGATGGAGGGCACTTGGATAATTCAATATTGGGTTTATCAACACCCATTTGATCTCTGACAGGTGTTGAACCCGTTGAACGTTGACTTTGTGCCAAAGGCGCAGATGACGCAGAATTTTTTACGCCCAAGCCCTGGGGTGGTACGGCCTTTTGAGGTGCAATGCCTGCTAATCCAGCGCCTGCTTTTCCCGTAACCAAAGGCTCACCGCCATCGTTGCGTAACAACGCACGAACACCAATGGATCGACCATTGGCATCAATCAATGGATCAATGGCTTCTACCCGAGCACGGTACAAGCGATTAGTTAGTGCATCCAATTGAACTTCCACTTCTTGACCCAGTCTTAACTTGGCTTGAAAACGCTCAGGCAATCTGAAATCAACATAAAGTGTGCTGATGTCTTCTAAGTTAATTAAATCTGCACCGTCTTTAACGTAGTCGCCGATATTGATGTTGCGAATACCGACTGTTCCAGAAAAAGGAGCCGTGATGCGCATGCGTTGTAAACGCGCACAAGACAATGCAAGTTGAGCCTGTGCCACTTGTAGGTTGGCTTCGCTTTCATCCAACACACGTTTAGCTACAAAATTTTGTTCAACCAAATCTTGATTACGTTTGAAGTTGGCTTGTGCGATTGAGACCTGTGCCAAACCTTGTTGCACTTCAGCACGTTGCAAGGTGTCATCGAGCTGAACCAACATTTGCCCTGCGCGCACTTGATTGCCATCCACAAAACCAATCGATGAAACGCGCCCTGCGACTTCAGGTCTAAGCATCACGTTTTGACGTGAGCGTAAATTACCCACTGTTTGCGCATCGTCACGAATATCAGCTTTGGCCACTTGCGCCACTTCAACGCCAACTGCTTTGGGTCCGCCCCCCGTTAATCCAGCAGGTGCTGCGCCAGGAGCCCCTGCTCCAGTCTTGGGACCTTGACCCGCAGCAACCTCGGTTGCTGTTGTCGATTTGTTTTGAAACCACCAAGCTGCAACGCTGACTGCAACGAGACCCACAACCGCCAATGCGGAATAAATTTTCTTAGAAGCCATTTGTATGTAATTGTGTGTTGATAAAAGATCAACCGTCTAATTTAACAGTCTTATGTGGATTACGCATTGGCATCAATACTTATAAAAGTCCCAAAGCCATATCAACACCACGATTGGCTAATGCATCAGCGCGCTCGTTGCCAGGGTCACCAGCATGCCCCTTGACCCAGCGCCAATCGATTTGATGTCCGCCTTGTAATACCAAAGCGTCTAATTGGCGCCATAAGTCTTCATTTTTGACTTCTTTTTTTGCTGCTGTTCTCCATCCACGCGCCTTCCAGTTGTGAATCCATTCGGTGATTCCTTTGCGAACGTACTCACTGTCTAAAAAAAGTTTGACGTGACAATCTTTTTTAAGCGCTGTTAATGCTTGAATCACTGCCATTAATTCCATGCGATTGTTGGTCGTTTGCAACTCTCCACCGCATAATTCTTTCTCGATCGAACCCATTTGGAGCAAAACACCCCATCCACCTGGACCAGGATTGCCTTTGCAAGCTCCATCTGTATAAACAACGATTTGTTTCATACGCATTCTTTCGTTTTATTTATTTATTTTTTTGTGACGACACCAATGGGGTCAATTTTGACTTTCCTGAATTGACGGTGGGCGCACTTTGGGTCGAACTAGCAGCCAAAGGTCGTTTCCAAATGGGACCCATCAAACGCATACCCCGCACACGCTTGACCGCTTGTAAAAAATAAACGCCTCCAAAAATAGGCCACCAACGGTCACCCGCGCGATCCATCCAATCAAATCGATTCAACCAAACTTGCGATGTGACTGAAGGCCTGTAACAACCAAAACGTCCACCTTCAATCTCGAAACTGAGCAATCGCAACCAATCACGCAGTCGCCAATAACCAATCGGTTCGGTATGCGATGGTAGAAATTGATCTTGCATGCCGAGCCGTTGATACAAACGCGAACGCCTCTGTCGCAGACCCCAAAAACTGGTTGGATTGAAACCACAAATAATTAATTTCCCCTCTGGAACCAACACGCGCTCGACTTCACGCAAACTCGCGTGCGGGTCTGAACTTAAATCCAATGTATGAGGCAGCACAATCAAATCTAAACATTGATCGGGAAACGGCAAAGCACGCGCATCATGAATCAATACAGCAGGTGGCGTGTCTTTTCGAAAAGACTCAGGCAATACCATTGACGTCGATTGCTCATGGGTATTTGCATAAAAACGATGCAGGATTCTGCTATTGCGTAAACTATCGACAATGGGCATTCCGAGTTGCAAGGCGTGAAAACCAAAAATATCGCTCACGGCCGGATCCATTTCTTGTAGTTCCCACTGCAATAAATACTGCCCGATGGGTGTTGTCATCCAATCGTCTAGACTATCGATGGTTTCTATCATGTGAGACATTATGAATCTTTTACCTTTACCCGCATTCTCAGACAATTACATTTGGCTATGGCACAAACACGGTATGGCTGTGGTTGTTGACCCTGGTGACGCTGAGCCCGTCATGCAAGCGCTCAACAACTTGGGGCTAACTTTATTGACGATTTTAATCACGCACCACCACGCCGATCATGTTGGCGGCGTCGATATCTTAAGAAATGCAACTGGCGCTAAAGTGTACGGCCCCGCTCTTGAAGAAATTCCTGAACCCTACATACCCCTCAACGACGGTGATGAATTCAGTTTATTCGATGAAAAAATCATTGTGATGGACGTCCCCGGACATACTGCAGGACATATTGCCTTTTTTATTCCGAACTCGTCGGGGCAACCCATTTTGTTTTGTGGCGATACGCTTTTTTCAGGTGGATGCGGTCGATTGTTTGAAGGAACGCCCGCACAAATGTTGAATTCACTGACTCGCTTTTCTGAGTTACCAGGCGACACGCAAGTGTGTTGTGCGCACGAATACACACTATCTAATCTTAAATTTGCAAAAGCGGTCGAACCACACAACTCAAAATTGATCGACTACATCGCGCATTGCGAAAAGTTACGTGCCAATAATTTACCCACACTGCCCTCGCGTATTGAGACAGAAATTCAAATCAATCCTTTTATGCGCACGGCCATTGCAGAAGTTCAATCGTCCGCCAAAACTTTTGATCCTTCAGCCCAAGATCGTGCTCAAGTCATGGCTGCACTTCGTCAATGGAAAAACGATTTCCGATGAAATATTTTTTTTGGATTGTTTTTGTTTTTATGGCGCTTTCAGGTTGTACGATTTTGCCGCCTGTTGCAGAAAATTCCAACGCATCGCCTTCTCTCATTGGCACACCCACTTCTAACGTCACGCCAAGCGCTGCAACACCTGACAAAGCTAATGAGAGATTATCGGATTTGCTGCCCATTCAAATTGGCACAGCACCCATCATGCAAGTAGCCCTGCCCAATGACTTATGGGAGCGCATTCGCAAGGGATTTGCGATGCCAGATTTGCAAACTGATTTGGCGCAAGATCGCGTCACTTGGTATTCATCAAGACCCGATTACCTCCAGCGCATGAGCGAGCGATCAAGCAAATACTTGTTTTATATTGTGGATGAAATCGAGCAACGCAAAATGCCCACCGAGTTGGCATTGTTACCCTTTATTGAAAGCGCATTCAATCCACAAGCCATGTCGTCTGCCAAAGCCAGTGGCATGTGGCAATTCATGCCACGCACAGGCAAAGACTTTGATCTCAAACAAAATGCATTTCGCGATGACCGACGCGACGTGATGGCGTCAACGCGCGCTGCATTAGATTACTTGCAACGCTTGTATGGCATGTTCAACGATTGGCATTTGGCATTGGCCGCGTACAACTGGGGCGAAGGAAATGTTGGCAAAGCTTTGTCGCGCAACCAACGCAATGGCAGCCCTTTGTCTTATGTTGAATTGAATATGCCAATGGAAACACGTTTTTATGTTCCCAAATTACAAGCCATCAAAAATATTGTTGCCGATCCTCTGCGACACAACATCAAATTGCCTCACATCCCCAATCATCCTTATTTCCAAAGCGTTCCTTTAACCAAAGATGTGGACGTCACCATGGCGGCTAAATTGGCAGAAATTTCAGTTGAAGATTTCAAAGCGCTCAATCCATCGGCCAATCGTCCTGTGCTTTTATCAGCTGGCATCCCACAAATATTATTGCCATGGGACAACGCAGAAATATTTCAGCGAAATTTTGAAACCTATGGGGGACGCCTTGCTTCATGGACTGCTTGGATCGCACCATCAGCGATGAAGGTAGCCGATGCCGCCAAAAAAATTGGAATGAGCGAAGCCGAGTTTCGATCGGCCAATCAAATTCCACCACGAATGATGATTCGTGCGGGTTCTGCACTATTGATTCCTCGCAGTGATCGCGTCATTGAAGACGTCTCACCGCGCCTCGCAGACATAGGGCAACTCAACCTCTCACCCGAAGGTACAACGCGCAGGGTTGTGGTTAAAGCAGGTAAAAACGACACCATGGCCAGCATGGCCAAAAAGCACAAACAAAGTTTGGATCAATTGGCGCAATGGAACAACATGAGCATGAATACGCATCTCAAGCCAGGTCAAGAAATTGTGATGTATGCGTCGGGAAAATCAAAGTCGAGCGGCAAATCAACCAAAGCCAGCAAATCAAATAAAAAGAAACCCAAGCAATAAAAAATTAAAGTTTTTCTGTCTCGCTGGTGCGCGGCTGCCAAGTCATCAATCTTTTTTCAATTGCACCCACCAAACCATCAAGCAACAAAGCAAACACCGTTAACACCACGATACCTGCAAACACAGTGTTGACGTCAAATGTTCCTTCGGCTTGCAAAATCAAATAGCCCACGCCTCTGGCCGATCCTAAATATTCGCCCACGACTGCGCCGACAAAGGCCAAGCCAACCGACGAATGCAAACTTGAAAAAACCCAACTGGTTGCACTGGGCAGATAAACCGTTCTTAACAATTGCTTGGCATTGGCGCCTAGCATTCGCGCATTGGCAATCAACACGGGACTGACCTCGCGCACACCTTGGTACACATTAAAAAATACAATAAAAAATACCAAGGTAAAAGCCAATGCAACCTTGCTCCAAATACCCAAACCAAACCAAAGCGCAAAGATAGGCGCCAAAATCACACGCGGCATCGAATTGGCTGCTTTAATATAAGGATCTAAAACCGCACTGACTTGTGGCGACAAACCCAGCCACAATCCAGACGCCATACCTGCAACGGTGCCAATCACAAATGCTAAAACTGTTTCTAAAAGGGTAACGCCCAAGTGTTGATAGATATCGGCTCGACCCTTTAATCCGTCTTCAAATAAAAAATTGGCGGGAATATCAATGGGCATGAACCACGACCAAATACGACCCGCAACCACAATCGGATTACCTAAAAAAAATGCAATCTGGTTATCCCACGAAGAAATATACCAACCACCCAACACCAATACCAGCAACACCAATTGCCAGGCTCTTAATCGCCATGTGTAAGCCATTGAACTCATGCCAAGGCCTTTGCTTGCAATTGTTGTGAATAGCCTTTGAGCACCTCGTCGCGCAACACAGACCAAATTTGTTGATGGATTTGAATGAATTGCGGATTGGTTCTGATTTCGGCTACGTCACGCGGCCTTGGCAGATCAACTTTAAAATTTCCTATCGGATGCGTTGCAGGACCAGCAGACAAAACAATGACACGATCACTCATGGCGATTGCCTCATCTAAATCATGCGTGATAAACATCACCGCTTTGCGTTTATCAGCCCACAAGTCAAGCACTTCGTTTTCCATCAATTGACGGGTTTGAATATCGAGCGCTGAAAAAGGCTCGTCCATCAAAATAATATCGGGATCCAATACCAATGTTTGTGCCAATGCAACACGTTTACGCATGCCACCCGAAAGTTGATGCGGATAACGATCTTCAAAACCTTTGAGTCCCACACGCTCTAACCAATGAAGTGCCAAGGCGCGTGCCTCTTGCTCCTCAATATCACGGTATTGCAAACCCAACATCACATTTTGAACAGCACTTCGCCAAGGCAGCAACGCCTCGGTTTGAAACATATAACCCGCGCGTTGATTAATACCAACCAAGGGTTGACCAAAAACATGAATCGATCCAGAAGATGGCTCAAGCAATCCTGCGGCCACATTGAGCAATGTAGATTTGCCACAACCCGTGGGTCCCACCACCGCAACAAACTCACCCTCTTCAACCGTTAAAGACGTGTGAGCCACGGCTGTGTAAGAAGCCGATCCGTCGTTACCCCTAAATACACAACTGACTTGATCAAACGCAAGAGCAGAAGTCATCAGGCCTTGAATCGCTCTTTGGCACGGCGTGCGAAATCATTGGTGAATGTTTTACTCAAATCAATTTTGTCGACCTTGATTTCAGGCTCAAAACTAGCGAGCGCTTTGAGTGCGGTTGCAGGACCATCGTTGGGTATCAAACCATCGAGGGACAATGCTTCGCGAATTTTGTTGAATGATGCGAGATACAAGGCGCGATCCCCCAACAAATAACTTTCGGGTACGGTTTTGATAATGTCAGATGGGCCTGCGGTTTGCAACCACTTGAGCGCATGCACAATGGCATTGGCCAAAGCTTGACAGGTATTGGGGTTTTTAACGATGTAATCGTTGGGCGCGTACAAACATGCCGCAGGCATATTGCCACCAAAAACTTCTTGCGTACCTTTGAGAGTGCGGGTGTCATAAATAATGCGCACATCGCCTTTTTGCTCCAACATCGTCATCACCGGATCGATATTGCTGATGGCGTCAATTTGTCCACTGCGCAGTGCTGTAATGGCGCCCGCAGCGGTTCCAACTCCAATAAAACTCACCTCAGAAGGTTTGATGCCTGAACGCGCCAGCACCATGCTGGCCGCCATGTTGGTCGATGAACCAGGAGCCGACACGCCAATGCGTTTACCTTTGAGATCGGCCAATGATTTGTAATTAGGAATGTTTTTGGTTGAAACACCAATCGCAATTTGGGGTGCGCGACATTGTAAAACAAATGATCTAAAAAATTGATTTTTGCTTTGAAGATTGATGGTGTGTTCAAAAGCACCCGAGCACACATCGGCCGATCCACCCACGACCGCTTGCAAGGCTTTCGCTCCGCCTGCGAAATCAGAAATTTCAACATCAAGACCTTCAGCTTTGAAATGACCCAACTGCTCAGCGATAGTGAGAGGCAAATAATAAAAAGATGCCTTACCGCCCACAGAGATGGAAACTTTTGTT
>RFYV01000103.1 GCA_009921265.1 Betaproteobacteria bacterium
AAAACCCCGACAACACATGGCTTGGATAATAATCAAGCATCTAAACTTTGGGATCAATCTATGCACTGGGTCGGACAAAATCTCACTGAAGTTGGATCAATATTTAACTCAGCTCTCGCGCGAAAAAGTTAGAGGGTTGGCTTGGGACTCGCGCTTGTTTTTGGAAAACTTTGACTCCTTGCGCAGCGTCACACTTGAAGCTTTGAACAGCATATAAATTAAAACCGTTTCATATATCGAATACATAGTTTAAGTTGACCTAGGCCCGAAATTACTACAGCAATCTTAGAAGTTGAGTCTTTTATTGATATTTCTCATATTATTGTATCAAGTCGTCATTTTTTTCTTGCAAATGTTGATTCAATAATCCAATGTAAGTTGCCAACGTATTTAAATTTGGTGTTGGTGTTTGCGTTATTTGAGCGCATTCAATAACCGCGTTTACGATCGCATCGATTTCCATAGGTCTTCCATTTACGGCATCATGAAACATCGATGGTTTTTCATTGAAAATAGATTGAACACGCTTTAATTCATTTTGCTCATCCAGAGAAACAGTCACGCCCAATGAAGCTGCAACAGCCTTGCCTTCATTGAATAATTCTTTAATCAGTTGAGTACCACCTGGAAATGCTGCGATATGTCCAGGCGCACGACGTGTGAGTGCACAAAGTGGGTTCCAAACCAAATTCAGCATTAACTTGTTCCACTTTGCTCCACGGATGTCTGACGTTGCTTGCGTTGGAATACCACTGAGATGGGTCAGGGTTTGGATTTTTTCTAGTCGGTTGGTGAGTTGGTTATCTACTTCGCCAATAATGAGTTTTTCGGATGCATACCGATTGATGGTTACATGTCCAGGCACTTTCATCGTGATAGGGCGATATATGGTCGCACCAATGACTTGTGCTAAATTGATGTGTTTTGCAAGTGATTTGTCGGGGTCCAAGGATTGAAGGGTTTGCCCTTGCCATGGAGATGCTATATTTTGAAAGTACCACCATGGCAGGCCATTTTGAATCATCACCAATGCACCATCGTTTGCTAATAAAGACTGAATGTCTTGGGCAGCATCAACAAGTTGCATGGCTTTGAGCGTCACATAAATCACATCACATCTTTTTTTAAACTCGCCAGGACGCTTGACTACTACCTTTTGATGCACTTGTCTCGCATCATCCCAACTCATCGTCAATCCTTTTTGAGCAAGCGCCTCGTAGTTGGCGCCTCGGGCAACGAAGGTCACATCTACACCATTTTGAAGGAGTTGGCCGCCTATATAGCTACCAATAGCTCCTGTTCCATAAATCAAAACTTGCATTGATGTTGAATTCCAACGTTGAAAATGTTTAGAAATGAATGCTCAACTATTATCCATCGGTCAGAACTGGCATGACTAAAAAGAAGAGTCACCCAATGTCGTAAGGATAAACCATAATTGCGAACTGTATACCAAATTGTTAAATTGATTGGTGAAAAATTAATACAGTTGGAGACACATATGTTCAATCGTCAATGGGTGCTGAAATTATTCTCGGCGTTCTTACTACTGGGGTCTATGGTGCTTCCTGCAAACGCTCAGGACTGGCCAACCAAGCCCATAAAATTCATTGTTCCATTTGAGCCTGGAGGCGGGATGGATTACATTGCTCGTCTACTCGCCCCCAAACTATCAGAGCAACTCAAGCAAACCGTGGTGGTTGAAAACCGTGCAGGTGCCAATGGCATGGTTGGATTGAGGGCGTTGATGGCATCCACTGATGGACATACATTTGGTGTGGTCTCTGCGGGTCCATTGGTAGTAAACCCGCATGTCTATTTGAAGTTGGCGTATGAAACCATGACCGATTTTACGCCAGTAACCAATCTGGCTAATTTCCCATTGCTCTTAGCGGTGCAACCTGGATTGCCAGTGAAGGACGTGAAGGAGTTGATTGCATACGCAAAGAGCAAGTCAGGACAAGTGTCATATTCTTCACCAGGCATTGGTAATACCAATCATCTGGCTGGTGAATTATTTGCGTCTATGGCGAGCGTCCAAATGCTACACATACCATACAAGGGTTCTGCCCCCGCCGTTTCTTCACTTTTATCTAATGATGTGAGCTTGACCTTCAGCAGTATTCCAACCATCTTGCCGCATGTCAAAAGTGGGCGCGTCAAAGTCTTGGGAGTCGGCAATTTGCAGCGGATTCCTTTTTTACCTGAAATACCAACCATTGCTGAAGCAGGTGTTACTGGGTACGAGGCCTTCACTTGGGGTTGTCTCATTGGGCCTGCAGGCATGCCTTCCAACGTGGTTCAAATCATGAATCGCCACATCACCGATATCCTTCGTCAAAAAGATGTTGCAGAAAGACTGTTGAGTCAGGGAGCTGTACCTACACCATCCACCCCAGAGGAATTGGCGGCCTACATGAGCTCTGAGATCAAAAAATGGGGGGGAATAGTCAAAATGGCTAACATTAAACCAGAATAAGTACAACGATTGTTGGAATAAGTAATCAATGAAAACAAGTGATAAATTTGATCGTTCACAGGAAGATGTGGGCAACTCGGTTCATATGGAGCACGTTAATTTGCGTGTTCCAGATCAACAAATAGCCACCTTGTTTTATGTGACAGGGTTGGGGCTGACGCGCGAACCCTTTTTAATGTCGGGCTTAGAAAATATGTGGATCAATATTGGTCGACATCAATTTCATTTAGGACCTCATGGCGTTCCACAAGTATTACGCGGGCATATTGGTTTGGTCATTCCTGATCGACTCGCCTTGTTGCAAAGGTTGGAATTAGTGCGTGAGCGTTTATCGGCTACGTATTTTGATGTACAAAAGCATGACGATCACATTGAAGTCATTTGTCCATGGGGTAATCGTTTTCGTTGCTATGAACCTGATGGTCAACGATTTGGTCGCATCCTATTAGGAATTCCATATGTTGAATTTCAAGCTCCAATCGGAACAACCGATGGCATCGTTCGCTTTTATCAGCAGGCGCTAAAACTGCAAGCACAAAAACAAACGGATGATAAAGGCTCTTTAGCTCGCGTCAAAATTGGATTAGGGCAACATCTCATTTTTCGAGAAACTAATCAAGATCAACCCTCCTTTGATGGTCATCATGTACAAATTTATCTTAATGATTTTTCGGGACCACACCGTTGGCTATTAGATAGAAATTTAATCACCGAAGAAAGTGATCGGTATCAATATCGATTCAACGACATCATTGATCCTGATACAGGCCGTGTATTGTTTGTAGTTGAACATGAAGTACGAAGCATGACGCACCCTTTATTTGCTAGACCTTTAGTCAACCGCAACCCCATACAAACGAATCGAGCCTATGCCCCTGGTCATGATGAGGGCCAATGGGGTATGCCATGGAACGCGTGAAGAGTCGTCGCGCTATTATTGTAGGTGGATCCTTGGGCGGCTTATTTGCAGCCAATTTGCTGCGAAAAATTGGCTGGGAAGTTCATGTCTTTGAAAGTGCTGGTAAAGAGTTGGCCAGTCGTGGCGCTGGCATTGCTACGCATCAAGAACTGCTTACGGTTGTAAATGGGCTAGGAATCACCATCGATGAATCTATTGGCATTCGCGTGGGCTCCAAGCTTTGCTATGACTCTGCAGGGAACATGGTGCATCAAGTTCCCGCAGATCGTATCATGAGTGCATGGTCACGTTTTTACAGACCGATGCGCGAACTTATTCCAGATACGCACTACCGTTTTGCAATGCCAGCCACAGGCTTCAAACAAGATGCAGATGGCGTGACCGTATTTTTTCAAAATGGTGAAGAGATGTCTGCTAACTTGTTGATTGCAGCAGATGGATTGCGTTCAACTATTAGGCAACAACTCATGCCATATGTGCAGCCACATTACGCTGGTTATGTGGCGTGGCGAGGTCAAGTCGACGAAAAAGAATTGCCAGAGGCTTTGCACCGCGAATTGTTTGATTACCAAACATTTTGTTTGCCAGAAGGTGAAATGATGATCACTAATCCAATGCCAGGCGCGAATGACGATGTGCGTCCTGGATTTCGGCGATACAACTTTGTTTGGTATCACCCAGTTGATGGTGATCGTGGCTTACCTGATTTATGCACAGATGCCACGGGGCATTGCCATGGTACTTCTATTGCACATGCATTAATTCGTCCTGATGTGATTGAAAACATCAAGGATGTTGCACATCGATTACTGGCGCCTCAAATTGCAAAAGCATTTTGTTTATCCCCTCGTTTCTTTTTCCAACCGATTTTTGATCTTGAATCTCCTCGGTTGGTAGAAGGTCGCGTTGTTCTCTTGGGGGACGCCGCATTTGTGGTGAGGCCTCATGTGGGAATGGGAGTAGCTAAGGCAGCACTGGATGCACAGTGTTTGGCTGATGCATTGGTGTTCCATAAAAATGATTGGGTCCGTGCCTTGGGCCAATACGAACAAGCGCGTCTCACCTTTGGGCAACGCGCCGTTGCCAGAGGTCGTTGGTTGGGTGCGCATTTAGAAGCTCAAAATAAGCCTCGATCGATGCGCACCAAAGAAGAGCTACATCAGTACCCAGAGGTGGTTGCTCGTGAAGTGGGTAAACAAATCAAAGAAATTCCAGAACTGGCTGAACTCGTTCAATGATTGACTGAGCGCCCAACCTTTAAGAAGGTCGAAGTTTTTTAACTGCTCCCTTGTACGATTCAAGCAATACCATGTAATCGCTATCAATGGTCATGATGCGAACACCTTGCTCCATCCAACGTGCGGCTCTTTCAAGGCCATCGGCGTTCAGTGAATGCACCAAGGATACTTGTTTGCCTGCATCTAGAGCTGCAGATACGATTCGTTTTTCAGCTTCCAAAACTTTGGGATGAAGGTTTTCACCTGGTACGCCTAAAGCTTGTGATATGTCATTGCGACCCGTTTGAATGCAGTCGACACCTTTCACTTTCACAATGTCTTTGTAATTTTCCAAGCCTTCAGCACCTTCAATTTGGCATGATAAGAGCAATTGTGTTTGCGACCATTCCAGGTATTGTGATGCAGTCAGTCCACGCAGGCGCATGGGCCGGCTCATCTCTCGATCTCCCATTGGAGGATAGTGCATAGCATTGACAGCGGCACGTGCGGCAGCAACTGTTCCAATATTAGGAACTGTGATGGCTTGTGCACCTAAATCTAGACACGTCATGATCTCCCATGGATCATTGCGCACACGCGCCCAAGGGGTTACGCCATTGGCATAAGCCGCCCTAAAAAAATTGGAAAGCATCTCTGGACTACAGGCGTTGTGATAGGGATCCATCCGAACAAAATCAAAACCAGCTAAAGCCGCAAGTTCAACAGCTGTTGGCGATAGGGTAACGTAGGTACCAAGAGCATGCCCACCTTCATTGTATTTTTTCTTAACTAGATTGATGTCTTTCATGGCTTGTCATCCTTTGTTAGTGAAGTTGATTTTTCAGTCATACTTTGGTTTAATCAGTAAGCAATTATTAAGTGCCTAATTAGTTGAATCATGATTTGTCGTTTAGGTTTAGCGACATTGCTGATCACCCAAAAACGGTGTTATGAAGAGTTAGATTTTGGATGCAATTTAAGAAGCTGGTATCGGGTAAACCACCAATCATGTCCCCTAAGTGATTCAGTACGATTTGGATGATGCCCCGTTCAACCGAGCCAACCTCTTCTATTTGAGGGGTTTAGATCACACCGTCAATTTTAGTTTCGATATATCAATTTTGACCCTAAACCTTCTACAAACATACTTTGTGCTCCAACTATTAAGGACTGAAAATTCAGGGCTATAAAAGTAATTCGAATCAGTATGGGTCAAAAATTTGACCCATACTTGGCATTTTTTAATGGGAATTGATAGAAATTTTTCTAGTTTTAGAATTGATTTACTATAGATCAAATCTTAACCGTTCTTAAATAGTTGAATTCATTGTAATCAATTACGGGTTTTCCATGTATCCAATTAGATAATTAAAAATAATAATAAAATCAACCTAAATGCCACCTTCTTATTGGAGATTTCGTTGTATGGTTAAACGAATAGAGTGCTCATTGTAATCGTAGAAGTTCCAAATTTGTAGTGTCAAAAAGTTCTAAATCTTTCAATTAGGGAGCTTTACGACTTTATTGAACTCTACAGAAAAATTACTTTTGCAAAGGAAAAAAATGAAAAATCTTGGGTTGTTAAAAAATCAAGCTCTTTCCACAGAGCAATCGGAATGGATTGCCCGTGTCGACTTAGCAGCAGCCCACCGAGTTGCAGATGCCTACAATTGGACGCAGTTAATTTATAATCACTTCACTTGCCGAGTGCCCAACGAGCCTGAGCATTTCTTAGTAAAGCCCAACGATCTAATGTTTAAGGAGGTTACTGCAAGCAATCTTCAAAAAGTTAATTTAGATGGTCATCTAGTTAATGGATCCGCAGAAATTAATCCATCGGGTTTTGCTATTCATACGGCAATATTAAAATCACGAAGTGATGTTAATTCAGTTTTACATATTCATACAGATAACGGCATTGCTTTGTCTGCTCATAAAAATGGCTTGCGTTTTATGTCACAGGCATCGATGAGATTTTATGGAAGTATCAGTTATCATGATTACCATGGCGTAGCAGAATTAGATGAAAGTGAGTCAATCGCACGTGATATAGGTCAAAGTAAAGTAATGATTATGCGTAATCATGGATTGCTAGTGGTCGGCAGATCTATTACTGAGGCTATGTCACGACTTAACTACCTCATGTCGGCTATTAACTCTCAATTAAAAATAGAGGCGACAGGTATTGAAAATATTTTAATGCCTACGCCAGATGTTTGTGAACGTGCTGCGAAGCAATGGAATGTTCTTGAAGATGAAGGGAAATTAAAAGAATGGCCAGCAATGCTTAGATGGATGGATTCACTTGATAACAGTTATAGATATTGATCGTTGTTAAATTGACCTACCATGCAATTAATTAAAACCATTTTTTTAGTATTTTTATATTGGTTATGTTGCAATGTATTTGCGCAATATCCAAATCAAACAATTCGTATCATTAATCCATTTGCACCAGGCGGTTCAGGTGATATTGTCACAAGAATTATTACGCAAAAAATTTCTGAAAATACAGGAAAAACATTTATCATTGAAGCCAAAACAGGCGCGGCAGGTCGTATAGGTTATGAGGCAGGTGTCAAGGCTGTTGCTGACGGATACACATTGGTACTTACTGACACAACTTACACCATGATGCCGGCCTTACATGGCAATTTGCCTTGGCATACACCCGATGCATTACAGCCCATCACTATACTTGCGCAGTCGCCGTTTTTAATTATTGTCAGACCCGATTTAAAGGTTTCAAACTTAAAAGAGTTCATTGAACTTGCAAAATTAAATCCTGGAAAATTCAACTATGGTTCTGCAGGACTTGGAAGTATTAACCATATCACCAATGAATTGTTTAAGCGCCAGGCAGGTGTTGATATTGTTCATGTGCCTTATCGTGGTATGAGTGAGGCTATTGGAGGTTTATTAACGGGTTCACTTGATATGATCATG
>RFYV01000104.1 GCA_009921265.1 Betaproteobacteria bacterium
TATGCACCCAAAGGAACGCCTAAACCCGTTCTGGAAAAACTGACTGCTGCTTTGCAGAAGTCTGTCACCGATCCCGATGTCATCAAACGTTTAGATGGCATGGGCGTATCGGCCGTGAGCATGGAGCAAGCTACGCCAGCCGCATTGAGAACGCATTTGAAAAATGAAATCGACACCTTGGGCGGCTTGCTGATCAAAGCAGGTGTGCAAGCCAACTGAAGTTTCAATAGGGTTTAGACGAGAACCAAGACAGTTGCATTTGTTAAATGGAGGCGCGGGCCGGAGTCGAACCGACCTACACGGATTTGCAAACACGGTACAAATACGCTGTAACACCGTACATCAATGACTTGCATCAGCATGTACGCACGGTGTGCACAAACTGCACAACGTAACTGCAAAGCAATTACAAAAAGTGTGCAATACGTATTGCAATGTTGCACAACGGAAAAAAGTGTTTGAACCATTTTAACTATGCCTGTCATTCGTAAAACAATACATTTTCAAAACACTGTCTTTTCGGCTAAACCACCCACGTTTCAGCCGAACTCTCAACAGTTATTAACCGAATTAACGTACAACAACGCAAGCAAAACTTAAACCGTGGCAGGTGACGGTGTATGTAGTTTGCGTAAGCGTTCTGTGTCACGTTGTTTACGTTGTCTGTCACGCTCACCTTGCAGTTGTTGCTTGTCACGCTGAACATTTTGCTTAAGAGAATTGATACGTGCTTGTTGAGGTGTGAGAGGTGCAACTGGTTTAATAACTATTTCATGTATTCGCATTAGGTATTTACACTACCAAACAAAATATCATCAAACATTTAGTTGAGTGCTAACAACGTTGCCTACACCAAACTGTTTTTCTGCAATTAACTTTGCTAACGATGCATTTTCTGCATACACGTATGTAAAAACAGTTTGTGATGACACACGTACTAACACCTTGTAGCGTTTCACTTGCCGAATCCGTCACGTAACTTGTTAGCGGCGTTATCAATTGCAGTATCAAGTTCACCGTTCAGCACAGCAGACTTAACAACCTCGAGCACGCTGACTAAATCTTTTGCAACGCTGACTTCAATTGCATACTTACCCTTTGCAAGTTCTAAAACTCTGCTTCCATAGCGTACGCAGAGTGCTAATTTGCCGTTGTCAGCAGTAAACCACCAAGCCTTAACACGCTTATTCATTTCAACTTGTTTACGTGCACCAGTGCTGTCTGTAACTGTACGAAACTTGGTAGCAACAAACTCAGTACCCGCTTGTTGTGCTTTAGCAAGTTCAATTTGTTCCCAAACACGTTTAGCCAATTTGTTTCGGCGTTGTTGCACAGCCGGAACTTGTGTAGGTTTAACGGTTGCTGTCAGTTTTAATGTATTCAATGTGCTCATTTACGTACTCCTGTTTATTTACGTAAACAAACTGTAGTTTCAGACTACACAGTGGACAACCGAAATCTGCCACTCAAAAGTATTTTGTCCAAAACCACGTAAAAGCACCAAATAAACACTCACATTTAGTCACGATTTCTTTAGTCATTACTAAATAACTGTATGAACACATACAAGAACTTTAAGGATGATGCACTTACAGCGGACTGGTTACGTGACAACGGCATAGCCGTTAACTCGTTCGGCACCACACACGTCAAACTTCTACAAGCACAGCAAACAGCACACAATTTACTAACCCAAAACCAAAATCTACTTACATCCAATCAAATCAAAACACTTAAAGCATTTCAAAACAAGATGTCCAACAAAAAATCACGATCAAAACTCAAACCAGAACACGCTTATCCAATCCTAAACATCAATACCAAAATAAACAGACAACTTTTCAAACTCAATAAAAAAATCTAACCCTTGCGTTACAGCAACGTGATAACCAACACGTAAAAAGTGGACAAACGCGGGTTGTAATATGACGGCTAATGACCCCGCCCTACACATGTTGACGTAACAGCATGTGATTTATAGGTGACGCCGCAGAGTACGCACAAGAATTTCAAGTTCAAAGTGTGTCGCAAGTTCTAATTCATCAGTCTTGCAAATACATAACTCTGTTACGTACGTATAGCGAAGTGAGTGATACTCAAATCAAACTATATGTAACGGCGGTCAATAGCACCAAACTTTAACGTTCGTGCTATAGCCGTCGTACGCTCGTTCGTTCTATCTAAATCAACCTAATACCACTCACACAACTGCGTTGTGTTCGACTCTTTAATAAAAGAACAAAACAATGTGCTGAAGAAAACACAGAGCGACAGCGAATGTGTTTTATGACAGCACAAGCGTACGCAGTACGCTTTCAATACATGCGATGGGTGTTAGATTAAATCACCAGGGGTACAGATCTCAAACACACGCAAAAACCGAAACACAAAAAATCTGTAGTTACAAATGAAATTCCACGAGCAAAACGCACAGCAACACATCAAATCAGCGTTTTAAGCGTTCGTTGCGTAAATGTTGTTCGTTGCGGTTGCGGTTGGTGATTAAGCACGCTACACGCTGTTTTACGCAGTCTGTACGCATCTGTGTTCTAAATGCCACGATCACACCGATGTAATGCAATAAATACGTAACCAAAGACTTTACTTAAACAGTTTGGACGGCAACGTAACTTGTTGATATTCAACAGAACACTAATACACCGCCAACTTATCGGGTTTCACTTGTCCAGATTGCACTTAAGAAAACATACTTAAAGCACACAACTTATTAGGAACAACACAATGGCAACAGCAAAATCACTGACAGCACAAGAAATTGAGAAAGTTTTAGGCTACATCGCACAAAATGCATACGCAGAACGCAACAAACTGATGTTGCTGTTTACAGTTGCGGCTGGTTTACGTGTTTCGGAAGTAGCAGGACTGTCAATTAGCGACGTACGCAACGATGACGGCACTATACGTAGCGAGATTTACTTGGCAGCAGACAGAGTTAAGCATGGACATGCACGCACTATCTTTCTAAATGCACGTTTACAGCAAGAACTTTCCACTTTCATCGCTACACGCAATTGGATGTACGACGAACAGCCATTGTTTAGCACGCATCGCGGTCAGCGTTGTGCATTTAGTGCCAATACATTGACGCAACACTTTTACTGGTTGTACAAAAAAGCAGGTGTAAAGAACGCATCGTCGCACTCAGGTCGCAAAACATTCCTTACATCATTAGCAAGTCAAGGAATTAGCGTATTTGTATTAGCAGAACTTGCTGGGCACAAGAGTATTGCAACTACTCAGCGTTACGTGACAGTAAATGCAGACATTAAACGACGTGCTGTTGAGTTAGTTTAGTCACGCTCCGTAATACGTCGCATACTTTCCATCATTGACTTTAACTTTTGAGACATAGCAGGAGTTTTTTCGTAAACATCCTGCTTACTTTCAAACGCAATATTACAAGCCGCTTCCCGTAATGCAATCAACTGACATTCTTGTCGCTTAAGACGCGTACTCAACTTTGGCAAACCGCTATCTAATGCACGACTGCTTCTACTTCCGCGTACGCGGGGAATGGTGTCAACGCAAATACCAATAGTTCTGTCGCTACCTAAATCAAAATCAATTTCTCTGTCCATCCAGTTTTGCAATTCATACAACTCTGTTGGTGTAGAAACACTCCATATCTCACCCAATCTTTCTAACGCACTTTCGTACAAACTTTCTGCTTTGTTATACGCTTTAGAAACTGTGTCGTATTTGTACTTTGCTTGACCACTTCTGTGCAATGCTGACATGTTCTCGTAGTTTGTATTTTGGAAGTCTGCCGCTTTTAGCATACGGTTGTATTTGCGTAATTCTTCGGGCACTCCATTTCCGTACTTGAGTTCGTTTACATCTTGTTCATTTTCTAATTTGTACAGGTACTCTTTGTACTGCTCTTGTGTCAGCACAATCTTTAACTTTGCAGTTGTTGCAGTTTTACCATTGACTAATTGTTTGAGTAACGCATTTAGTTTAGCAAGTTGCGTAACTTGCTTTGCATCATCAATAGTGCGGAACGTAACCGTTGACTCGGCAAACGTTTTCTCTACACGTCCGTCAACGTAGTCATTTTCTGTGTATACGTAAATGTCAGAACCAACACCACCAGTTATATCTTTAGGCACTAAAACTCTGTGTCCGTGCTGAAGCGTAGGTACGTTGTAGTTTTCGTATTGCAAGTCGTCAATACGCTTGTCAATACGCGGCAATAACATCTGCGTAGTGTGTTGACACACCAACGCAGATAGCCGTTCTACTTTATTTTTTACTACGACGTGTACTTTTGCGAGGCGTTGATGTCCGCTTTGCAGTTCCGCGTCCAACTTTCAACTCTGGCTTCAAGTCTGTTTGTGTAAAACCATGTCGTGCAATCAACTCTTTTGCTAACTTCAAGTCTTCAGCGTGACTTTGCTTTTTCAATGCCTCTACTTTTGCGTTTGCTTCTTCAGCGGCTTTAACTGCGGCTGCTAATTGTTCGCTTGCTGTTGTCATAACGTCTCCTATTTATATTATCAATTTAACAAAGATTCAATTTTTTTAATAACTTCTTCGTCAGTTATCAATTTCATTTCACCAAAACTTTCAACAATAGATTCTGGTTCAATTCCATTTTCCAAACAAAATTCATACCAATCAGAAAACATTTGAGTTGCTTCATCTTGTTTTGCAGAATTCATTTTTTGTCGGAGATAGTTACAGGTACTTCAATCTCATCATGTCCTGTTATCGACAATGACATGCCTGGAACACACAAACCGTCAGTAGTCCACTTATGTTTAGCACTTGCAGAAATTTCTTTATGTGCTTTCGGCGTCATTTTCGTTTTTGCAGAGAAATCGCCAACCACAGTTACTTCAAGTCCATTTAATTGAATATCAAGTTTTCCTTTGTAACATTCAGCAGGATATATATAAGTTGAAATCAAAGAGTCTTCATGCTTGATGCTCACATACGCTTTTCCGTTTTCAATTGCATTTTTTACTTCTTCTAAATCAGATTTATCACATTTGCACTTGAATGAGAATTTTGAAGTTGCAAAAATTGGCATACATTTCTCCTTAAACTTTGTTAAACAAAAACAACTCCCACTTTGCAATCGAAAGATTAACAAGAGCAGAACTTTCAATGATGTACTTAAATTTGCGTCGGTGCTCAATAATATCGTTTACATAACCCCAAGAAATATCTTTACTCTTGGCACTTGTGTAAGACAAAATAATTCTATCTACAGGGCAAATTTTTGGTTCTTGAATTAAGTTCAAGCACCACAAATACTTTATGTAAATCGAAATGCTTTTCTGTGCATGGGAGATTCTAAATTCCGAACCATCTCGACTATTGCTTTGGAAATATGCTCCGAATTTATTGTTCATTTCTTTTTTAAGTTCAGAAACAATTAACTCATATTCAGATATTGCAACCTCATTTTCAAACTTCAATCCAATTTTTCGCAAGCAGTCAAACCAGTAACTTCGAATCTCTTTTCTTATCGGTATTGCCAAATCTTTTGTGTATAAAACATTGTGTTGTACGGCCGCTTTTACTGCATTCGATAAAGCAACTTCAATCGAATTAGTTGGATTGTATTTTTTTAAGAACTCTGTTTTACACACTTCAACATTCATCTCACGCCAATCTTTCTGCTGCCATTGTTGCGGTTAGTTTGCTGTAGTGCTGTTCCAAAATTCTCACGCTATTGCCCATTTGCTTGCTTAACGTTATTTTGGTTTTCCATCTTTGTCAGATACACGCCATCCTTTATAAGCAAGACAACTTCTTACTTGTTGTTCGTTAGCCTCGCATCTTGTACCGCCAGGAGTTGAGTTTGTAAAACAGTCCATTCCACCAGTTAATGCATTTTTATTACAACTTGTATATGAACTTGGGCCGTATTGTTGGCAATTATTTCTCGCACTTTCAGATTTGCATTCAGCCTCTTCAGACTTAAACATGTATCCTGGCTTTGAAGCATGAGAATAGTATGTAGTACACGCAGTTAAAACTGTTGTTGTAATTGCAGTAATTAGTAATTTAGCAGTTCTATTCATAGTTACGCCAGCCTTTCCGCCGCCATCGTTGCCGTTAACTTGCTGTAGTGCTGTTCCAACATACGCACGCTGTTGCCCATTTGCTTGCTTAACGTGTGTATGTCTGTACCAGACAACAGTTCCTGTGTAGCGTATGTGTGTCGCAGACTGTAGAGCGTGCGTCTCTGCCCTGCCCCATCCGTAAGTAACCCACATTCTCTTACAAGTTTCATAAACATACCATTAAAAGTACGTGGACGCAATCCATTTGCGTTTCTAAATATGTACTTGTTAACCCTACTCAATACCGCGTCTAACGGCTGTCCCGCCAAGTCCAGTTGACGACTACACAATCGTTGCAGAACTGTGACAGCCTCGTGTTTGGCTATTAGGTAACGTTCGCCAGTTTTGCCGCTTACTCGCACACGCAGATAACGCACCTTGTCGTACTCGTACCATTCGCAATCACGCCATTGCACATTCATTGCTTCTGTTCCGTGTCGCATTCCTGTTAACAAAAGAAACTCTACGTAGTCGCAAACTAACGGACGTTGCAATCTGTCAAACTCTTGTGTGCCTTGCAGTTCCCAAGTTGCCATAAATGCACGTAACTGTGCAATTTCTTCTGCACTAAATGCAGGACGCACACTACCCTTCTCACCTTTACGTGACAATTTAGGCAACGGCACACGCTCGCTAATCCACCCACGCTGTATTGCAGTTGTGCAAACACGGTTAAATGCACTTGCAAAGTTCATTAGCGTGCTTGATTTAGGTTTGCGTTGCATTTTGTTGTTTCGCCAACGCTCAAACTCTGCAATGTTGTCGTGTTTTATGTTTTGCAGATGACGTTCGCCAAAAAACGGTACAAAGTAGCGTTCAATAATGCTGATGTAATCAACATAAATCTTCTTACCTGTGCCTGTAGTCAAGTCACGTTGCAATTCTTCTACAGTAATGCGTGCAATTTCTGCAAATGTCTTCTGCACTGGTGCAAGTCCAAGCCGTTCTCTGTAGCGTGCTTCGTCATACAAGTCGCACGCAATCTGTTGTGCGTACTCCAATGCAGTTTTTCGTGTGCTTACACGTACCCACGCACCATTATACAGTCTGTATCTGCATTGCCACACGCGACTGCGTGCACGTTTGTATAAAACAACTTCTCCGTCACGCAAATAATGCAATGTTTCTTGTGCTGGCTGTTGTAAGTAGTCTGCAATTGCAACAATTTTGCGTTGTGCAGATGCAATTGCAGTTGTGATTTGCAGACTGCGTGCAAATGGATACGTTAATTGCGTTTGTTTCACAGCATTTGCACACGGTGATGCAAACTACGTGCAACTTGCACAACGTGTTTGCAAGTTAAACAACGTGCCGCATATGTTTTACGCGGTGCAAAGTGTGTAGCGAGTGTGCAAAAGTGTGTTGCAAATAAAAAAAGCAACTGTTGTAAGACAGTTGCATTTGTTAAATGGAGGCGCGGGCCGGAGTCGAACCGACCTACACGGATTTGCAA
>RFYV01000105.1 GCA_009921265.1 Betaproteobacteria bacterium
TTTGGCTGCTGAGCATGTGGCGCGATCTGCGCCAGATGGCTACACCTTGTTTGTGGCGCAATTTGCTTCGCATGCAGCGAACAAGTGGTTGTATGACAAATTATCGTATGACCCCATCAAAGACTTCACTGCCGTTGGCATGATGGCTGAGACACCTTTCTTTTTGTTGGTGAGCTCACAAAGCAACATTCAATCTGTGCAAGATTTGGTTAATTTAGGCAAGCAAAAACCAGGGGGTCTGAGTTTTGGTTCATCTGCCATTGGTTCACCGATTCATATTGCAGGCGAGTTGTTGCGCATGCAATCGAATACCAAAGCAGTTCATGTACCTTACAAAGGGGCGGGGCCAGCCGCAACCGATTTGGTTGGCGGCAATTTGGATTTCATGTTTGATGCAACTGCGATGAGCTTGGTCAAAGCAGGAAAGTTGCGTGCTCTTGCTGTTGCAGACAGTGAGCGTTGGCATGGACAACCCACTGTGCCATCCATGGCAGAGCAAGGGTTTCCCAATTTTCGTGTCAAAGGGTTTTTCACACTGGTCGCACCTGCAGGAACACCTGAGGCGATATTAGAGCGACTCAATGCCATCATGGTGGAATACGCTCGCAGACCTGATGTACAAGCAAAAATGACAGGTATGCAAGTGAGTGCGCTGCCTTTATCACGTCAACAAACGGATGCATATTTGTTAAAAGAAAGTACGCGCTGGGAACAGGTTGTCAAAACATCTGGCGCCAAGGCCGAATAAAACATCGTTTCATCAGAAAGACTGCACATGCTCATCACGGTTCATGAATTCAAAACCATTCTCTTGCAACGAGAGGATGACATTGTTCAAATCACACTCAACAGACCTGATCGATTGAATGCCATGGACGATTTGATGTTTGAAGAAATTCCTCAAGCGGTTAGCATGATTGCTCAAGACGAAACCGTACGTGTTGTCATTTACACTGGTGCTGGTCGTGCTTTTTCTGCGGGTCGTGAAATCGCTGCATTGCTTGCGCGTGCCAACGCGCCAGAGGTGTTTGGTGTGCCCAAACCAGCTGGTCGTGAAATGGATTTTGTAGCCGGTTTGCAAATGCCTGTGATCGCCGCAGTCAATGGTGCGGCTGCAGGTGCAGGTATGGGTGTTGCCTTATTGGCTGATTTTCGCATTGCATCTGAGTCTGCCGTCTTTGCCGAGGCACACGTTCAAAGAGGTTTAACGCCCAGTGTGGCCGCTTGGTATTTGCCAAGGCTCATGGGTGTTGCCAAAGCCATGGAAGTTTTGTTGTTAGAAAAACGAATCACCGCCAGTGAAGCACTCGATTATGGTTTGGTCAATTCTGTGGTGCCCAATGATCAACTGATGAATGAAGCGTGGATATTGGCGCGCAAGTTGGCGGAATTACCACCGTTGACGGTGCGTTTCACCAAGCATTGTGTTCAGCAAGGTCTTAACGATTCATTGGAGTCGGTTCGTGTGAGTGCAGGATGGGCTCAAATGCTCACACGAATGAGAACCGACGAACAAAAAATATCACCAACCAAGAAATAAATCACATGCATGAAATTTTTGATAGTTACAGCTCATTACCCGAAGACCTTCGGTTAATTCGTTCAACCATTGCCGACTTTGTTCGTCAAGAAATTGTGCCACATGAAACGCAAGCATTGAAACAAGACTTGCGGGAATTGCCAACTGATGTTGTGAAGAACCTTCAAGTCAAATCGCGTGCGGCAGGATTTTGGTACATGGACGTGCCAGAGAGCTTGGGTGGTGGTGGGTTGCCAACTTTTCCTTATGTGGTTGCTTACGAGGCAGCATCACATCACGCCTTTTGTTACCCAGATCCCGGTTGTGGTGTGTTTGGTTACGATTTACCTAATGTGTTATTAAATGCGTCCCAATCACAAATTGATCGCTACGTAAAGGTGAGTGTGCAAGAGGCCAGACAATGGTTTTTTGGTATTTCTGAACCTTCGGGCGGCAGTGATCCGGCGCGATCAATTCAAACACGAGCCACACGCGTTGGAAACAAGTGGGTATTGAATGGACGAAAGATGTGGACCAGTCGTGCTGATGTTGCACAACATGGTATTGTTTTTGCGCGCACCGGTGAAGGCAGAACGGGAATCAGTGCTTTTATTTTAGATTTGCCTCTCAAGGGGTTGACGCATCGACCTGTGCAAGTCATTCGTGATCACGCCACCACAGAATTATTGTTAGATGAAGTTGAAATTCCTCTGGATCATTTGTTGGGCGAAGAGGGCGGTGGATTTGCATTGACTCAAAAATGGCTCACCAAAAGTCGCCTTAAGGTTGCAGCGCAATCCATTGGCTCAGCACAAGCTGCCATTGAAATTGCTGCAGACTATGCAACGGTGCGTTCAACCTTTGGCGCTTTGTTAGCAACACGTCAATCCATACAAAACTTATTGGTTGATTCATACATGGAGCTGCACGCCGCACGCTTGATGCTGTGGGATGCAGCCATGCGCGACGAGCGAGGTGAAGACGCCAGACAAGTGGCATCGATGGCCAAACTCTATTGCACAGAGCGTTCATTTCAAGCTGTCGATCGAGCTGTACAAGTTCTGGGCGGCATGGGCTTGAGTCGCGAGATGCCTCTGGAGCATTGGTTCAGAGGTTTGCGTGTCACACGCATCATTGAAGGCCCATCAGAAGTGCATCGCATGTTATTGGCAAGGGCTTTGTTGGGTGAATCGTCGTTGGATAAACGAAGTGATTCAAAACCCAACTCATCACCCAAATAATTCCTATGCTATGAATAGTTCAACAACCCTTTCTGAAAGTCCACAACCTTTATCCAACTTGGTTGTATTGGATTTGGGGCAAATGTACAACGGCTCTTATTGTGGAATGCTGATGGCATTGCATGGCGCAACCGTCATCAAAATTGAGCCGCCCACAGGAGAAGCTTTGCGTTTGCGCGCTGGAAGCCCAGGGGCAAAACTACCTTTGTACTTGGTCAACTCCGGGAAACGATCTTTGAGTCTTAATTTGCGTTCAGAAAAAGGGCGCGAGATTTTTTTGGATCTGATTCGAAAAGCCGATGTGTTGATTGAAAATTTTGCACCACACACCATGGAGAAATTAGGCTTGGGTGCAGATCTGTTATTGAAAGAAAATCCACGATTGGTTTATGCAGCGAGCACCGGTTATGGTGTGGGCGGTACTTTTTCTCGCTATCCAGCAATGGACTTAACCATTCAAGCCATGACAGGCACCATGGCGACAACCGGCACCGAAGAATCGGGCCCCATGAAAACTGGGCCCGCTGGTGCAGATTTTTTATGTGGTGTTCATTTGCTCAGTGCAATTTTGATGGCCTTGCTTCAACGCGGTATCACGGGGCGTGGTCAACGATTAGAAGTTGCAATGGCTGACGCCGTCATTCCATCGCTGTCATCCAGCATTGCCTATTATTTAGGAATGGGCAAAGACCCCCCCAGAACTGGCAACCGTCATTCCGGCATGGCTTACGCGCCTTACAACGTGTACCCCGCAGTCGATGGTCATCTGGCTTTGTTTTGCGTACGTAATGAGCATTGGTCCGATTTGTGCCATGTGATGGAACAACCCGAATTGGCCACTGATGAAAGATTCAATTCCATTGCCAATCGTGTGATACACATGGATGAAGTCGATCGTGTGGTGGGGCAATGGGTTGCTCAATACACCCGAGAGCAAGCATTTGAGAAGTTGATGGTGCGACAAGTACCAAGTGCACCCGTTTTGAGTGTATCGGAAGTTTTGCACGAACCGCATTTCCGTCAGCGTGGCTCTGTTGTACCGATGGATCATCCCATCATGGGAAAACTGTTAGTGCTTGGTTCGCCTTTGCATTTGGCCGAGGTGCCTGCATTGCAACCGCAACCTGCGCCTGAATTGGGTCAACACAATTTTGAAGTGCTGCATGAGTTGTTGAATTTTTCTGAACAACAAGTACAAGACTTGCAGGCAGAAGGTGTGTTGGGTCCAAAAGATTAATTTTTTTAAAGAAAAGAAAAGGAAAGATATGCGTATTGTGAATATAGACACAGCCTCTGGCTGGCGAGTGGGTGTGATGGATGGTGAGCACATCATTGATTTGAATCGTGCAGCACAGTTCATCATTGCCAATCACCGTACACCCAATCCAAGCGAAAGAGCCGAGGCTGAAATCAAAATGCCATCTGCTTTTTCAAGTTGGTTGAATATGGGGCCAGATGCATCGAATCAGGCTGCCCAATGGGCCACAGTGGGTGCGCAAGCTGTTATTCAAAAATATGGTATGCCATGGGCTATTCAACATCAATTGGTTTATTTAGAAAGCAAGGTGCAATTGGCGCCACCGATTGGGTACCAAGCCAATGTATTGGCCATTGGTCTGAATTACAAAAGCCATGCGCTTGAAGCAAAAATGGACGTGCCTAAATTTCCAATGGTGTTTGCCAAGCCACAACCTTCGGTGATTGGTCCGATGGACCCCGTCACCATTCCAAAAGCCAGTCGTCGCATTGACTATGAAGGCGAAATTGTGATTGTGATTGGCAAGCGATGCAAAGAGGTAGATGAACAAACTGCATTGTCATGCATAGCGGGCTACACCTTAGCCAATGATCTTTCAGCTCGTGATTGGCAATTTAGAACTACTGAGATGATGCTTGGTAAAGCATTTGATGGATTTTGTCCTATCGGTCCTTGGTTATTAACCCAAAACGAGTTACCCGATATTTCTCAGCTGTTGCTTGAAACCAAAGTCAATGGGGAAGTTCGACAAAGTGCACTTGCATCTGACATGATTTTCAGCCCTGCGTTTTTAGTGTCTTATTTGTCGCAGGTCATGACCCTACAAGCGGGGGACGCGATTTTGACAGGAACACCAGCAGGCATTGGCGCCACACGCGACCCACGGCTTTGGCTTAATTCGGGTGACCGTGTGGAAGTCTCAGCTGGACCATTAGGCACACTCGTAACCACTCTTGAGAGTTAAAACGTTAGGTGCTAGGCTAGCATTTGCTCTTTTCAATTTCTTTTAATACAAACCGAGAAATCCAATGAAAAAAACAAGACGAATACTTCTTCAATGGGCGCCAGCCTTTTTGTTTTCTAGCGTTGATGCACAAACACCAGTATGGCCGAGTAAACCTGTTCGTGTGATTGTTCCTTTTCCAGCGGGCGGTAGCACCGATGTCGTAGGACGAATGATTTCTGCTCGACTTTCGGAGGAATTGGGTCAACCTTTTGTGGTTGAAAATCGAGCTGGTGCTGGCGGCTCCATTGGTGCTGAAGTTGTTGTGAAGTCTCCGCCCGATGGTTATACCTTGTGTGTGGTGACTTCTAGTTACGCCCCTAACGCTGTGCTTTACAAAGTAGCGTATGACCCCGTTAAAAGCATTGCACCGATTAGCCTCATCAGTAACTTACCACTGATTCTTGCGGTCAACAGCAACTTTAAAGCAACCAACCTCAAAGAATTTTTAGAATTTTTACGTGCACACTCTGGTGCGCTTAACTTTGCCTCTTCAGGTGTCGGTAGTACACCTCATTTGGCGATTGAACTGCTTCAACAATTGACAGGCACTCAAGTTACTCACATTGTTTACAAAGGAGAGAGTCCTGCTATTAATGATTTGTTGGCTGGACAAGTTCATGCAACCATTGGTACTGAATTAGCGTTAGGTCCACACATCAAATCGGGTAAGTTGCGCGCTATTGCGGTGACCAATGCACAAAGATCTTTTGCCTTGCCTGATGTGCCATCGATTGGGGAGTTGGTGTCAGGTTATGGCGTCGATGGTTGGGCTGGAATTTGGGCGCCCGGTGGCACACCAGAAGACATAGTCAATCGACTCAATCGTGCCATTGCAAAAATTTTGAATATGCCAGATGTAAAAGAAAAAATGCGTGCTGGTGGCGCTCAACCGGCTGGCACATCGCCTGACGAATTTGCTCGTCTTATCAGTAAAGATGTGGCAACTTGGACCCGAGTGGTAAAGGCTGCCAACATTACTGTGCAATAAGTGACTGATATGAATTATTTGCATCAAAAAAGATATCACTTTTTATCTTTTTTGGGTTTTTTCATTGCATTATTTGTCTTTAAAGTATCTGCAGCTGAAGTGCTGCCAACATCCATTAAAGTTGTTGTTCCATTTGCACCAGGAGGTGCTGCTGACTCGGTGGGCCGCTTATTTGCTCAACAAATCGCAGATTTGAGTGGCAAAGCAGTTATTGTCGAAAATAAACCCGGTGCAGGCTCAATGATTGGCACTGAGTTTGTGATTCGATCGCCCAAAGACGGCGGCACATTGTTGGTTGCTGGCAATGCTTTGATATTTAATCGCATTATGAAATCGAAAATGAATTATGATTTTTTGGTTGATTTAGAACCAATTTGTATGCTTGTTGATTCTCCTGGTGTTATTGTTGTTAACAGCTCCTCTGAGTTTCAAAAATTAGAGCAGTGGATTGAATACGCTAAAAACAATCCAGGCAAACTTTCCTTTGGTGCTGTGGGTCCTGCATCCGCCACACAATTAGCAGGAGAAATGTTAAAAGATGCGGCCAGTGTTGACATCATTTATGTGCCGTTTCCAGGTGCGGCCCCAGCAGTAACCGCATTGTTGGGCAATCATATTTCAAGTGTATTTGCGCTGTATTCGGAAGTCGCTCCGCTCATTAAGGCAGGTAAGTTAAGGGCATTGGCAGTTACTTCGCGCTCTCGATTCTCTGCATTAAAAGATACTCCTACAGTTGCTGAGTCAGGCTATAAGGATTTTGAAATGTCAATTTGGGTAGGTGCTTTTGGCCCATCAAAAATAGCAAATTCAATGACTAAGCAATTAGAAATTTGGTTTTACACAGCCTTGCAATCACCAGAATTAAAGTCTAAATTAATGGCACAAGAATTATCACCAGGAGTTCTTTGTGGAAAAGATTTTTCTGTGTATTTACAAAATGCAGTTGATAAATACAGTCGAATCATTAAATCATCCAATATGAAATTTGAATAAAGGAAAACTTCATGACGCAAAAAAACCAACCCAAAAAAATTAGTTTGAAAAGAGATAGCCAACAATGGGCATTTGATTGGATTGTGAAAGAAACAGGCAAAGTGTTTCATTTTCAATCGGAAGGACGCGGTCGAATCCCTCGAAGCGTTCGTAGCCATGACATGATTAGCAAGCACATGGGGCAGGCTGCAATTAAACTTGAGAAGCTAGCAAAAGAGGAAGAAGCGGCAGGACATGTAGAAACGGCTGTTGAAATTTATTTTCAAGCGGCTCTGCAATTTTTGGATGCTCAACATGTTATTTTTGAAAATAATGATGAAAAAAAATTCCTTCACTCATCTTTAATTAGGAATTATTCAAAAGTTCGTGAATTGGTCAATTACCGAATTGAACATATCGATATTCCTTGGAATGGAACCACGATTTCCGGTAACTTGCACCTAGCCCTAGGTGATGGTCCCAAGCCATTGGTATTTTATGTTCCTGGGTGTGATCAAACAAAGGAATCATGGCCGCATCCCTAT
>RFYV01000106.1 GCA_009921265.1 Betaproteobacteria bacterium
AGCCGTCAATTCTCCGATCCCACTGAATGTTGCGATCACCAGTGCTTGTATGTTGTCAGCCGCAATAATGATTTCAACGAATAATTGGCAATCAGTTAAATAAAGTCTAAGTTTCCTGTTCCATATGACAGGCAACCCAATGTCCATCAGAGCGTTGAAGTAGTTGTGGCTCCTCTATAATGCACCGATCAAAAGCGAACTGACAGCGTGTATGAAAGCGGCACCCACTAGGCGGGTTAATTGGGCTCGGTACATCCCCCCTTAAGATGATACGGTTGCGTGCAAATCCTGGCTGTACTGACGGCACAGCCGACAAAAGTGCACGTGTGTAGGGATGTGTGGGTGCACCAAAGATAAAAGCCTTAGGTCCAATCTCTACTATCTGTCCCAGATACATCACTGCTACACGGTGTGTCATGTGTTCAACGATGGCAAGATCGTGGCTGATAAAAAGAAGAGCCAGTCCAAACTCGCGTTGAAGGTCCTGAAGTAGATTAACTATCTGCGCTTTTACAGAAACGTCAAGTGCTGAAACTGCTTCGTCACAAACCAACAAGTCAGGCTCGGCAGCAAGAGCCCGTGCAATTGCAATACGCTGTCGTTGACCGCCAGAGAACTCGTGTGGGTAGCGACCACCAGCGTCTTTGGGTAGTCGAACAACATCAATCAGACGTTCGATACGAGATGTGACCTCGCTACTTATTTTTGCTAGGCCGAAATTGCGCATGGGTTCAGCAAGCAACTCGTGCACCTTCATCCTAGGATTTAAACTTGAAAACGGATCCTGAAAAATGACCTGTATTCCAACTGTTGACTTTCCACAACCGGACTCGCCAACAAGTGCAAGTGTTTCTGAGCGATTAATATGGAAAGACACGCCATCGACTGCATGGATCCATTCGGTCGGCTTACCTAATAGACCATCTGAGACCGCAAAGTGTTTTTTAATATTTTGGACCTGAAGCAACGGCGTGCTCATAATTGACCTGTCTCCCGAGGTGCATGGTGGCACGCTGCAAAGTGGCCCTTTGCCTTGAGCTCAAGTCCGGGAGAAACCTGCCGACAAATGTCAGTTGCTGCATTGCATCGATCAGCAAAGATGCAACCTTCTATCTGTTCAGTTAACTGAGGTACCAACCCAGGAATCTCAACGAGTCGTCCTGCAACACCATCATTTCCACGACCAAGGCGTGGGACTGCATCTATAAGGCCACGTGTATAAGGATGGCGAGGTATTCGGAACAGGTTTTCAACTGATGCTTCTTCCACCTTTCGACCAGCATACATGACTACCACTCGCTCGGCGACCTCAGCAACAACTCCGAGGTCATGGGAGATGAGAATGATGGCCGCTCCCGTGCGTCGCTTTAAGTCGAGCATCAGATCAAGGATCTGCGCCTGAATAGTTACATCGAGCGCTGTTGTTGGCTCATCAGCAATTAGAAGCTTGGGATTGCTAGCAAGCGCCATTGCAATCATGACGCGCTGACGCATACCACCAGACATTTGATGAGGATAGTCCCGTAAACGACGACGTGACTCCGAAATACCAACGAGAGAAAGCATTTCCTCTGCTCTCTTTTCAGCAGCTTTACCATGAAGGCCCTGATGTAACTTCAGTGTCTCTCGAACTTGCCAGCCAATGGTCAGAACTGGGTTGAGGCTCGACATGGGCTCCTGGAAAATCATAGAGATTTCGTTACCGCGAATTGCACGCATTTCTCGATCGCTAAGACTTAGTATTTCTAGACCCTTAAATCGAATAGAGCCAGCAATGCGGGCAGGTGGATCGGGAATAAGTCGCAATATCGACAAAGACGTGACTGACTTTCCACAGCCCGACTCCCCAACTATCGCTAGTGTCTCCCCCTCATCGACATGAAACGATACACCGTCTACAGCGCGATTAATTCCATTAGGTGTTCTGAAATGGATTTGGAGACGATCTACCTCGAGCAGTGCCATAGTCATATCCTCTTTGCCATGCGGGGATCAAGAGCATCTCGAAGACCGTCGCCAAGCATATTGACTGCAAGTACCGTTATTGAAAGAAACACCGCTGGAAAAAACACGATATAAGGTTTGACCTGCCATAACGCCCGTCCGTCTGACATGATATTTCCCCAAGATGGAATGTTTGAGGGCGTGCCAGCACCTATAAAAGATAGGATCGACTCCACAATCATGGCGCTGGCACAGATAAAGGTCGCTTGAACAGTCAATGGCGCCAACGTGTTGGGCAAAATGTGTCGCAGGATGACCATTGGCGTTTTAGTGCCTGCGACGATGGCTCCATCAATGAAGGGCTGCTCACGCAACGTTAGTACGATGCCGCGTACCAATCGAGAAACGCGTGGAATTTCTGCTATCGTAATTGCAATGATTACGTTGTTAACACTGCCACGAGTAACAGCCATAAGGGCAATCGCAACAAGTATCGGTGGGATAGACATCATGCCGTCCATGATGCGCATTAAGGTGTTGTCAATCCATTGTAAAAAACCAGCAACGAGACCAATTGCAAGCCCTATAAAAGATGCAAGTGCTGCAACACAGAAGCCAACTGTTAGCGAAACACGGGCACCATAAAGAACTCGTGAATAAAGGTCTCGGCCTAGTGGGTCCGTTCCAAACCAATTTTCTATCGATGGAGCGCGAGTACGTCGCGCTGGAGCTACAGCAGTCGGATCAAGTGTGCCAAGGTATGGAGCAAAGACAGACATTAATACGAGCAACAGTAGCAAACCACCACCAATCACAATCGTTGGATGATTAAGAACGAAGGTGACAAAGCGACCATGAACTTTGTGTGGCTTCAGCACGTCCGACAGCATCGTTGCAGCAACAACTTCTTGCGATCCTGTATCAAAGCTTTTGAGTTGATCGTTCAATAGCGGATCCTCGGGTCAATAAATATGTACAAAATATCAATACCAAGATTAACCAGTACGTATGTCAAACTGAACATCAATACGACACCCTGAATGACAGGGAAGTCGCGCCGAAGTATCGCTTCGACTATAAGCCGGCCGAGGCCAGGAACTGCAAAAACGCTCTCTGTAACCACCGCTCCACCTATAAGTAGCGCGAACCCGATTCCGATTACTGTGACGATTGGAACTGCTGCATTCTTGAGAGCATGAATGAAAAGGATACTCCCAAGACCAAGTCCCTTGGCTTTGGCTGTCCTCACATAATCTTGCTGCAGTACTTCAAGCATTGAGGCACGAGTGATGCGTGTGATGAGGGCTATGTATACAAATCCAAGAGACACAGTTGGCAGTATGAGGTTTCTGAACCAAGGCCATACACCTGTTGAAAGAGACGTATAGCCTTGCACAGGCAGCCAATCGAGCTCTAATGCAAAGATATATGCTAATGCATACCCAACCACGAAGCCTGGTACTGAGAAACCGAAAACAGCGATCACCATGATGAGTCTGTCGATCCAAGTTCCGACTCGCCAAGCTGCAGTAACACCAAGTGGAACTGCAGTTAAGACAGCAAGTGTTAAGGTAAGAGTCATCAGCGACAAAGTTGGTTCTATGCGCTGCGCGATCATTTCTGTTACCGGTAGACTTGTAAATAATGAGGTGCCTAGGTCAGCATGTGCTAGACGCCACAACCAGTCGCCAAATTGTGTAAAGAATGGTCTGTCGAGGCCAAGACGTATGCGCACGCGTTCGATGTCGTCCGGTGGTGCTTGATCACCCGCGATAAGTGCTGCTGGATCGCCAGGTGCAAAAAACAAAAGGCTAAATACGAATAAAGCAACTACCGCCATCACTGGGATTGCAGCAAGAACTCGTCGCAAAATATATTTCAGCAATCCGGCAACCTTGAAGGGCTCACCATTGGTGGCCATCGCTCGTTCCAGCGATGGATGGTTTCCAATTCAGCTGCAACTTTCAAAATCCGTTTTTCGGCAAACCAAGGACCTACGATTTGTAGACCCACGGGCAGCCCACTTTTAGTAAAGCCAGCTGGCACGGATGCAGCAGGATGACCCGTTAGATTAAAAGGGTAGAGCGGTGCAGCGTGCTCAGCGTACATTGCAGATTCAACAGAGCCATCGGCATCAATCTTAGTCGGAGGGGCAGTCATTGTTGGTGTAAGCAATAAATCAAAACGTTCGAATAGCCGCTGTACTGAACGGAAAAGAAGCGTACGACTGTCTTGTGCTTTTTGTAACTCAACAGCAGAATAACGTGCTCCGCGGTCAATACTCTTTCTCATAGATGATGTCAGCTTGTCACCCCACTTAGCGGCAAATGAAGACAACCTCGTTGCGTGAGCCGTAGTAGCGATAACCACGTAGGTTTCATAGATGTCATTGAAACTTGCAGGGGAAATAGTTTCGATGTCATGCCCTTCGCGCTGTAAAGAAGCCGCCATTTTTCCATTCAATTGAGCTACTTCTGGATCAGTGCGATAGCGACCGAAATGTTCGATCCATCCAATACGATACTTTGACTTTGGTGCACTTTCAGAATGGTCAAGCGGCACACCCAGCGTGTAGGGATCATCTGAGTGTGGGCCTGCCAGAACAGATAGGAACAGTGCAAGGTCAGCAGTCGTGCGAGCCATTGGCCCCACGAAAGCAAAGTTTCCAAATCCATCGGGAAATGTTTCGAAAGGAATCCTACCCAGCGTCGCTTTAATACCAGTGACACCAGTATTGGAAGCAGGTGCGCGAATTGAACCGCCGCCATCGGTACCGATTGCAAGGGGTGCAACACCAGCAGCTAGTGCAGCACTTGCACCACCGCTAGAGCCACCAGGTGTGTAATCAAGATTCCAAGGATTGCGAGTAATACCGTAAGTTGGACTGTCGGTTAATATTCTGTGAGCAAACTCTGGTAGTGTAGTTTTACCAACGATTATGGCCCCAGCTGCCTTGATTCGTTGAACGACTACGGCATCTGAGTTCGCCACAAAATCTTTCATGGCAATAGACCCATTTCCAAGCGGGAGTCCAGCTATTGGAACATTATCTTTTACTGTAATGGGAACGCCATGCAACGGACCGAGTACTTCTCCTGACATAACTGCAGCTTCAGCAGATCGGGCCGCATCACGCGCTAAAGATGCCATTGGATAGGCAAAAAGATTAAGAGCTGGGTTGACCTTTTCCGCACGAGCAAGAACTGCTTCGGTGGCATCAACCGGTGAGACCTTGCGATTTCGAATTAGATGAGCTAACTCCGTGGCAGACAGGAAACAGATTTCATCAATTGTCATGACGGGGGGGCCGTACTTGTGTTATTTTACCGTCCTCATTAAATCCAAAGCCCTTTTTTTGTACGGCACTTAAGACATCACCAGTCCATTCGACTTGCCCTGGATCTGTACCACCAACCACCACAAGGAGTAGGCCTTCTTCATCGCTTACATTGCGAAAGCCGCGCATCACTGAAATAGGCACAGAGGCGACATCATAAGGACCAAGTATGACCTCATTCTCTGCATTGGAACCCCAGTGAATTGACCAGCGACCAGTAAGTGGAATGAAGACTTCTACTGTTCGATGATTGTGCAAACCAGTTCCTTTACCGGCAGCACACTTCACGATTGAAAGATGAAATCCTTCAACAGCAGTAATTGGAGGGACAACCTCGGCATCCTCCATCACACCGCCACCAATGATGCTGAAAATCTCGCGCTGGAACTCTGGTAAAACCGCATCAATGAGCGGTATCTTGCTTGGCACCAAGTCTTTGAAGAGGGCTACGCGTTTCAACATTTCTTCTTTAGTGACTTCTCGTATTGGAAGGGCCATGGCGCTATCTCCTTTGGTTAAGTAGATTGTTCACAAATAGAATTCGTATGTGAACAAGTTACTAGTTAAAAACTATCTGAATTAAATCAAAAGCTGCTTAGTTAAAAAATCTAGCGCTTCTCCATATTCCAATAGTTCAGAAACAGGTCATCTGTTACACCAACTACGTTGCTGCGATATGCGTTGGATACGTCGAACTGTCCTGCAGGTACATATGGAAGGAATGCCCATAGTCGCTTTTGGAAAGCATCGAAAGCAACCTTTCTACTCTGATCATTAGGTGCTGCTAGAAATTTTTGTCGTAAATTCTCTCCTGCAGCGTCGCAAGGGTAGCCGGGCCAACTGCGACCTTCGCAATTAAGATCCACAGAAACGTTTGTTAGTGGATGAAACCAAGAAGCACCAATCGCATAATAGGCAAATAAATGATAGCCTCCGTCGCCAATAGCTTTATTACGTTGGTTGATACGTTGAAGCATGCTTGGGAAATCAGTCATCTGAATTTCTACTTTGACTCCAGCCTCCTCCAAACGACGTGCAAGGATCTGGGTCATTGTGTTGATTGGCGGTAACTGTGGAGTGCCAAGGATAATAATTGTCTCTCCCTTATAGCCTGCTTGCGCAAGAAGAGCCTTTGCCTTTGCCACGTCGACTTTGCGATAGGGCTCAGAACCGACCTCAGTTCCATAGACTGTTCCGCAAACGCTATAGGAGTAACAGACAGACCATTTTCCATCATCACCAGCGACAGCAGGCATCATATCCTTCTGGTCAATTAGCAGTGCAATAGCTTGGCGGGCACGCACATCATTGAATGGGGGTAACTGAAAGTTAAATCGCACGAATGATGTGGTCGGCAGAGCTCTTGCCTGTACAGTAATAGCTCGCTTTTTTAGAAAGGGAATTAGATCAGCACCAACGGTATCCAAAAAATCAATTTCACCGGTAGCCAATGCATTGGCTGCAGTCGTTGCATCCGGCATGATCGTCCATTCGACACGGTCAAATTTAACAACACGTGCACCAGCAAGCCCGTTTGCAGGTTCGGTACGAGATGGATAGTCTGGATTACGTTCAAAAACAACCTTTGACCCTGAGCGGCGTTCTGCCGCTACGTAACGGAAAGGCCCGGAACCGATTGGATTAGTGAGTGCAACGTTGTCGGGACGTGTTGCATCCTCCTCGCGCATAATCGCGGCAATTGGAGCGCCTGGTCCAGCAAGCATGAATTCAACAAGACCAAATTTTTCTTTAAGTACTAACTTGAATGTCAGGTTATCCACTGCTGATATTGATGCGGTCCTTTGGTTAAGCGCCCCCCCAATTGACGTACCTTTCATCCAGCGGTTGATTGACGCTATGACGTCTTTCGTAGTGACTGGAGTGCCGTCGTGAAACTTTAGTCCAGAGCGCAAAGTAAATGTGTAGATTAAACCGTCTTTGCTAAGAGTTCTATTATCTAACATCATTGGTTGAGGGGCTAAGTTTTTGTCAAGCGCATAAAGAGTGTCGAAGACCATATGCGAATAAATACGAGAAATTAGATTGGCACCACGCGTCGGATCAAGCTCTGATATATCGGCACTGGGAACAACACGAAG
>RFYV01000107.1 GCA_009921265.1 Betaproteobacteria bacterium
ACTTGCGAGTGCGCGAGAAACAGGAATCCCGAGAAATAGCAGGCTAAGTGAGGTACTCGTTACAAAATAGAGGATGCACTGATAATTCATAAGTTGTTTAATGCTGAACTTTTTGATTATATAAATATATAGCCCCACTTTAAAGTATTTCCTATAAAATTAATTTTGTAATCTGTTCTTATTCATTTTTTGTAATTGATATGCCACCCATCTGGAAAATAAAACGTGAGCTCTCAAGGGTGGCGGAACAATTGCACGCACTTTACGAAATTGCTACCCACCCCATACGACAACCTTGGATAGAAAAAAAATCTGACAAGACTATGCGTATCAGTGAAGGTCACTCAAACGAGTTAGATGTTCCTCCTCAAAAAATTGCGTTATTTTTGGTCTATCAACTAAACGGCTTATCGGCGTCGACGGAGATCACTTGCAGGCACTTAGCCAGTCAGGGTTATGCCGTGATGTTGATTGCCAATCACGCCATCACAGAAAAAGACAAAGCGCGCATGTCATCGTTTGTTTGGCGATTTATCGAAAGAAGCAATCACGGTTATGACTTTGGCGGTTACAAAGACGGCATTCGACTTTTATGGCAATGGAAGATTGATCCACAGCATCTCATTATTTTGAACGACAGTATTTGGTTTCCCTTAGACAGTAATTGCGCGCTAATCAAGCAAATGGAGCAATCAACTGAACAATTTGTTGGTGCTAAGCGTCATACCTTATCGGGCATACCCGATCATGAATTTCAAGGTTTTTTTGAATCCTATTTCTTTTTAATCAAACACAGCACTTGGACACACCCTGCTTTTATTCATTATTGGAAAAATTACACGTCTACCAGTAACAAATACCTAACTGTAAGAAGGGGTGAAAGAGGATTCTCGCCAGCGATGTTTGAGGCCCAAATACCCAGCGAAGGTATTTTTTCTAGAGATCGTTTTATGGATGTGATGTCTCGGCAGGATCCAGAAATATTGAAAAAAACTTTATTTTATGGTGCTTACACAGAAATAGATTTCGAAAATCGATCCGTGCAATTGATCAGAGAATTTCAAGCTACTGCTCAATGGGTCCAAGCAGCATTGTTACTCATTAACGATGTTGTTAACCGGAGAAATTTTATATCGTCGTTTTGTTATCCATGCATTCGACTGCTCAAAATTTCATTGATGAAGAAAAATAAAGGACAGCTGCAATTACTTATGCGACGACAATTCATACGCGCTGTTGAATCCGGGGATTTACCTAAGCCCGATACCGCAACTTATCAAGAAATACAAACAAGTATTACTGAATAATTAAACGATCAATCCGCAAACGTTTTTTGTTGGGTCAACATCCAAAAACCTTCAGTTTGTAACACGTCAACAAATTTTTTTGCCGATTGTCCAAGCCCAAAGCTTTGATCAGGCTTGGTTTTTTTACCCCAGCTTGTTTCAATAAATTTTTGAATAGCTGTTGTATCTACCGCCGAGCAATTAAGTACCGATGGGGCTAGGGCGCGATTGGTTTGTCGAGAGCCAATATCTAAACTGGGCAGTCCCAAAAAGGGCGCTTCACGTACACCCGTGCTGCTGTTGCCAATCATCGCGCTTGCGTGTCGCATCAATTCGGAAAAATAATGAAAACGCATCGAAGGCAACACTCTGAATTGATGTTTAGGTAATTTTTCTAATATAGAAAAAATCTCTAATGTTCCAGGATCGTTGTTAGGTGCGATCACCACAAATGACTTGCCACTTTTTTGTAATTGCGCAAATAAAGATTGCGCTTGTGCGCCCATGGATTGAAGCTCAGAGGTAACGGGATGGAAAATCACAATACCAAAATCGTCGAACATAATGTCATACCGTGAGCGCACTTCATCCAAAGTGACGCCTGAAGGCTGTCCATGCGTATCAAGTTCAGGTGAGCCAATATTAAAAATACGATCGGATGTTTCACCTAAAGTAATCACACGTTGTCTTGCCACCTCAGAGCTTACAAAATGTGTAGCACAAAGTTTGGTGTTGCAGTGTCGAATACTTTCGTCGATAGTGCCTGATACTTCACCGCCCTCGATGTGCGCCGATCGGATGTATCGCATGGCGCAAACAATCGATGCGGCCATGGCCTCGACACGGTCCCCATGAATCACCACCAAATCGGGTTGATGCTCGTGTACAAAGTCAGAAAATCCCAAAATAGTTTTTGACAAAATGAAATCGAGCGCGTCGCCTTCGCGTTGATTCACAAATTCAAAAAACTGCGCACCTACAAATCGCTTCACTTCAATGCGCGTTTCACCGTAGCGCGCCATCATGTGCATGCCCGTGATGAAAAAAGTAATTACAAAACCTGCTTGTTGAGCTGCACGCGCCAAAGGTTCAAGCTTGCCATAGTCAGCGCGCGTACCCGTTACAAACAGTAGTTTTTTGCCCTCACTCATTGGGGCTTCTCCACACCTTGCAAGTCACTCCATAAGAGTTGATCATTTTTTTTGACGGCGCGGGTGAGTTTTGTACCAATCAGTTTATCAAAGTATTGAACCGAAATTTCTCCCGATCCAGGCCTGCGTGCCCAGATGTCCGATTCTGTGATCACGTGCCCTGCGAGTAAATTTTTATCGGCAACTACCGAGCCTCTTGCAAAACGATAGACATCTTCTTCGGGTGCTGTACGTTGCTTGGGGTTATGAAGCGCCGTGTGTATCTCGCGCGATCTATCGATTAAAAAACGCAATTCTGCGGGATCCATTGAGCATGAAATATCGGGGCCTTTTCTGTAGCGCGTATCTGTAAAGTGGCGCTCCAAAATGCAAGCGCCCAATGCAACCGCACACAATGCCATCGATGGGCCAATGCTGTGGTCAGAAAAACCAATTTGTGCATTGGAAAAAGCTTTCTGCAATTGCATAATACCTTGCAAACTCACAATTTCAGGGGGTGACGGATACAAATTAGTGCATTCCAGTAGAGCGTATTGTATTTTCGCGTCATCCAATACTTGAACAGATGGCCGCATGCTTTCAATGGTTTGCATGCCCGTGCTCATGATGATGGGTTTTCCAAAGCGTGCAATGTGACGAATCAAAGGAACGTGATTGCATTCGCCGGACCCAATCTTAAAAGCAGGCACGCCAATATCGTTTAAAAAATCTGCGGCCGCACGTGAAAAAGGTGTTGATATATATATCAAACCCAATGACTCGGTGTATTTTTTGAGTTGAATTTCATCTTCAGGCGACAACGCGCATTGTTGAATCACTTCCCAAATTGAAACATCAGCATTAGGTGGAAAAATTTGTTTGGCCTCTTCGGTCATTTCATCTTCAACAAAATGCGTTTGGTGTTTGACCATTTCGCAGCCCGCCAAATGCGCGGCTGACACCATCGCTTTGGCGACGTCCAAACTGCCGCCGTGATTGATGCCAATTTCAGCAATCACCAAGGGTGGATGTGCAGGCGAGATGTGTCGGTGTGCGATTTTCATGGGTTTGCTTTCGATGAGGAGAGTAACAATGCTTCGCAATGCTCCAGATCTTGCGCTGTGTCAATATCAAAACTTCTGTCTATAGGTATTTCAATCGTGCCGATGCGAGGCGTTACAAAACCTTTATTTTTTACAAACCATTGCGCGTTCATTAAATAAATTGCGCCATTGGGTTTAAAAACAGGTGGTAGGCTTTGTCTATTGCTAAAACAAAAACTCGGATCGGCCATTGGAATAAATTGTTGTCCTTGAACTGTGCCCCATTTGAGTACGCCGTTATCAGCTGATGTAACTGACATCACCAAATCAAAATCTTGGTTTGAATAAACATTTAAAGCGTTTTGAATATCTTGCGCTTGTCGCAAAGGAGATGTGGCTTGCATCAAAATTAAAGTACCTGTGTAACCCGATGTTTCGATGGCGTGTAACAACACGGGTGCCATGGCCACATCATCTGTACATAAATGGGAAGGGCGCTGGATCACCATTACGTTGTATGGAAATGATTGATTCAATATTTCTTCGATATCGGTGGTAATGATGACTTGAGAGGCTCCACACGACAGCGCCATATCTACGCTATGGCGATACAAAGGTTTTCCGGCCAGAAGTCGGGTGTTTTTGTTGGGCAGTCCCTTGCTTCCAGCTCGCAAAGGGATGACCGCGCACCAGTTTTCAACCGTTTGTGCCATGTGGGGAAATCCTGATCATCAACTCAATGCCTAAGTATACTGAGGCTTTAGCGTCTGTGGTCATGCCACAGATTTCTGAATTTTCAAATTTCACCTTTCTTTGACCTCTTTAACCCCATCAATCAACGATACGCCATTTCCGCCTGATCGACGCCTTGCGTTCATGATCGGTGTGTACGAGGCTTTTTGGCATGTTTTATTGCCCGTTTATTTGATGTGGATGTGGTTGAGGGGCCGAAAAGAGCCCCTGTATCGCCAACATTGGTCGGAGCGCTGTGGGCAGGTGGACTCACATTTGCAATCGCCCCTATGGTTGCATTGCGCTTCCATGGGTGAGATGCGAGGCGCTGCGCCTTTGGTTCAAGCCTTGGTTGATGAAGGCTACAGCGTTGTTGTCACTACGCTCACACCAGCTGGTCGGACGATAGCGCACAATTTATTCAAGTCCTTAATTGAGATCCAAAAAATTCAAGTCTCTTACCTTCCCTTTGAAATCAGCTCTTGTGTTTTGCGTTGGATCAAAAATGTGCAACCCCGTTGCGCAATCATGACGGAAATTGATACATGGCCCGTTCTTTTAAAAAATATTCGTCAACAAAAAATTCCTTTGTGCTTGGCCAACGCAAGATATTCAGAAAAAAGTTTGAATCGCGATCGCAATCAATGGTGGGGAATCAGAATGCAGATTTTTCAAGCCTATCAATTGGTGTTGTGTAAGTCCAAATTGCATGCCGATCGCTTTAAATCGTTGGGTTGCGCTCAAGTAGAAGTAGTGGGTGAGACTCGATTTGACATGCCCATCCCTCAGCATTTGGTCGATAATGCCGTGCACTATGTCCAGCGTTGGAGTCTTGGTGCGACGCAAAGACCCGTGATTTGTTTTGCCAGTGCGATTGCGGGAGAAGACGAGCAATTCATTGATGCCATGCATCAAATGAAAAAATTATTAAAGGATATGGGCAAGCCTGCACCACTTTTTATATATGTGCCTCGCAGTCCGCAGCGGTTTAATCTTGTAGGTGAATTATTAAAAAATTTAAAATTAAATGTAATCAAGCGATCGGATATTTGGGATGAACAATTTCAAATGCAGCAACCAATTGATTCATTACAAGATATTGACGTATTGTTAGGCGACTCTTTAGGCGAGATGTTTTTTTATCTGGCACTAGCGCAGTTGGTGATTGTGGGTTCTACATTTGTGCCCAAAAATGCGCATAACGTGATCGAACCCCTATCCTTGTGCAAGCCGGTGATGATTGGCATGAGTATGCGCGGCATTGAATATCCTGCGATAGAAGCCATCGATGCGGGCGTGTTGCAGCAACATTTCAATATTCCAAGCTTGGTTAATGCAGTTGTAGAACTCATGATAAATCCTCAAGACTATTTGCAAGTTGTAGAAAAAGCAAAAGTGTTTTATGCGGAACATGGCGGCGCTGCACAAAAACATCTCAGTTATTTAAAACCTTGGCTTTCCCGATGAAAAATATTTCCTTTGGATATTTTTTGCGATTGTATTTGTGGCTTTCAAAAGAGTGCGAATGGCTGTGGGAAAAAGCTTTGCAAAGAAGATTGGCACAAGGAAAAGAGACGACAGCAAGCCTTTTGCAAAAATGGGGTAATAATAATCAACCCAGGCCCGTGGGTCATTTGATTTGGGGCCATGCGGTCGGGGTGGGCGAGGCCATGGCCTTGGCGGGTTTATTGCGACGTATGAGCGAGCAATTGCCAGATGTACATTTCTTAATCACAACCACGGCGCGAACATCGGGTGAGGCATTGCAGGTCAATGGATTACCTGAAAGATGCATGCATCAGTTTGCACCCATCGACACCCCGCGAGCTGTGAATGCCTTTCTGGATCATTGGAAGCCCTCGATTGCAATTTGGTGCGAAATGGATTTGTGGCCTACTTTGATCACATCCACTTACAAAAAAAACATCCCAAGTGTTTTAGTCAATGCGCGGTTGACACAAAAAAGCGCCAACAAAAGACGCTGGGCTCAATACCTGTATCAAGATCTATTTAGTTGCTTTCAAGCCATATGGGTGCAAAATTTAGAAACTAAAAGTAGTTTGATGCAGCTCGGTGCTATTGAACAGCGCATTCAAATCACTGGAACATTCAAAGCGCTTTCACCACCGCTTTGTTGCAATGAATCAATATTGAATGATTGGAAAAAAAGTTTACAAAACAGGCCAATTTGGTTGCTTGCATCGAGTCATTTAGAAGACGAGAGAGTTGCCATTGAAGCGCATCAGCAACTACTTAAAAAATATCCGCAAGCTTTGCTCATTATCGCGCCTCGCGTACGATTACGCGGCGAAGAGATTTTAAAAAATATAGGTGATAAGTGCCAACGCAGAACTCAACACACAAGTCCACCCGAAATGGATGTTTCTTTTTATGTGGCCGATACGATTGGCGAGATGGGTTTGTGGTATCGATTGGCGCCCATTGCATTGATGGGCGGATCGTTTGCGCCTGTGGGAGGTCACAACCCTTATGAACCTTTGACATTGAGTTGTCAGGTGTTACACGGCCCCAAAGTTTGGAATTTTTCAGAAGCCTATGAGCAGTTGGCATCCCAGGGTTGGGTCAAGCCTGTCTCTAATGCCATCGAGATTGAAAATTGCATCGAACAAGCCTGGCTATCACCCCAGCGCGGTAGCGCTAATGCTGAATTCTCGCATCAGCATGGAATACTTGTAGAAACACTAATAACGTATATAAAATAAGAAATAAGAGTATTCTAATTAAAATAAAGTAGGGGGACGGCATATGGTGTTTAAATATGTCAAATATTTATTGCTATCGCTGATCGCAATCATTGTGCTTTCGGCTGGTTTGATTCAACTAACTGGATACTCGTATTTTTGGCGAGCGCTTTCGGCA
>RFYV01000108.1 GCA_009921265.1 Betaproteobacteria bacterium
GTGTCTATACCTAACCTAAACCCCCATTCAAACAAGAACCCCTTCTCCAATGATGTGGTCATTGAGATATTGCAAGAAGTCGGGTTTGTTGATCCCGCCCCTTCTAGCCCCACACTCTTTAGGTTGCTCAATTCCGTTAAACCCAAAACCAATCCCGTGACTGAAAAAATTATCAACAGTCATTTAAAAAAACAAAAATTAAACTTGGACTAGTGCACAATCGAGCTTGTCTCCATGGATCAAACATCAATGAGGAGCGGGCTTTATGAGGCGATATTTTTTTATTTGCTGTGCAATTGTATTTCTGTGCTCGTCTGCTTCGTATGCGCAGACAGCAATATCACCTAGCACTCCTTCTGAGCAAACGCGTCAAGCATTAGCACAGGCACAAAATGCCATCGTGCTCGTCAGCAGTCGTGCTATTGAAGATGCGCCTTCGGCCAAAACCTTGGGTAAAGAGCGCCAAGGAACGGGCGTGGTCATTGGCGCAGATGGTTTGATTCTCACCATCGGTTATTTGATTTTAGAAACCGAACAAATCGAAATACGCACGAATCAACAAAAAATATATCCTGCGCATGTGGTGGCTTACGATCAGGCTACAGGTTTTGGTTTGATTAAATCTTTGGTCCCCTTAAGTGGCATCATTCCCGTTCAAATGGGGCAATCCAAAGATCAAAAAATTGGCGAAATGCTGGTTGTTGCTACTGCAGGTGATGCAACTGTTTTAGGCCCCACCAAGCTCAAAGATATTCGCCCCTTTACTGGTTATTGGGAATACCATTTAGACCAAGCAATTTATACAAGCCCACCCGTGGCCAATCATTCGGGTGCTGGTTTATTCAATTTAAAGGGGGAATTGCTTGGCGTAGGCAGTCTTTTCATGCGAGACATCATGTCAGAACAAAATCCTGAGAGCTTGGCCGGCAACATGTATGTGCCCACAGACTTGCTGGCGCCCATCCTCAAGGAGATGCTTCAAAATGGTATAGGCCCACAAAGCCGCCGCCCATGGCTTGGCATCAATTCGGTCGAACGACAAGGGCGAATTCAAATTGTTCGCGTCACTCCCGAAAGCCCAGCCCAGCAAGCAGGATTGCGCGCAGGACAGTGGGTACTCGCTTTGGAGGGTCGACCGATTGAGAGTTTGGCTGCCTTTTATAAACAAGTGTGGGCCTTGCCCCTCAATTCATCCACATTCAGGCTTACTATTTTTGACGGCCAAGAAATTCTTCAAATCCCATTACCCGTGGTCGATCGGTCCACCATCATCAAAAAACCGACGGGCATTTAACTTGCTTCTCTGAAGGTGGCCCCAGCCAATTGTCAAAAAATAGGGGCCATCTAGGAGAACGCAAACGTGAAGATTTTTCAACCCATCAAGTCATTGGACATTAAATCCCCATGGCTGGCTATGCAACTGCTTAGCGCATGCGTGTTGTTCGCGTCGGCCATGGCCATCACGCCATCTGCCGATTTTTATGTCTTAGAAAAAAACGAATTTTTAATGGTAAAAACTGACAATGAGCAATGGCTGAAAAAAAATGCAGCGATGTGTAAACAATCCGATGAGGCGATTGAGAGTTTTAAAAAACGGTTGGACACTTATAACCAAGACGGTCGAGTCCATTCTAGAAATCAACTCACCAAGTTGGACGCGCAACTGATTCAGGCTCAAGATGTCCTTAATAACGCCAAAATTCAAGGCTATACCAACGGCATCATCGTCAAGGAAGAAAGCGCAAAAATCCAGTGGATTAAGCAGCAAATGGCACAACAAGAATGGCGATATGAAGTGTTTCACTATGAACTCATCGACGACAAACAACTGCGACATTGGGCGCAACTGTGTCAAAGCAGCCGTAACCAATGGATCGAAGCTCAAAATAATTTACAAAACGCCCATGAAAGCCAGTCGGCACTCGAATCCGCACAAATCAAAATATTTGGACTGGCTTTGTTACTTTGGATCGCTGGTGCGTGGATTTCCTATAATCAATTTAACTTTAATGGATTGAATGTTCCATCCCTTGACCCGCAAATGAGCGGCGAGTGAGGGGGTGAGTTGCCTGAGCTTGGCCGCCGCCGAATTACTAACGGTTAATAGGCACCAAGTTCCGTTTTCAAGTGAGCCCGCATAAACGCTTGCACGCAGGCCTGGTGCTAAAACTCCATCGATGGCTTTAAGGCATTGCTGCGATTTGTGGTTTTGCTGTAATAAATCCGCCAAACTGCCCGAATGGCTCAGGGCTTGGAGCACATCTTGGGTCGAGCTGCGCATCACAGGAAGTTTGGAGCGAGGAGCGCGGTTGTAGCCCAGGGCCCTGAGCTGTTTCAGGCCGTCTGGGGCGGGTGTTGTTGGAATTTTGCGCTCGGTGACCATTTGCGGATTATGGGGCTAGTAGACGGGTAAAATCTTGCGCTTCGACAAAGGAATCTAAAAGATTGGTCCAATTCTGGGCGCCAAGTCTCTATACCCGTTCATGGCATTCAACATCCTCACATCTATTTTTGGCAGTCGCAACGATCGACTTCTCAAAACTTTTAATAAACAAGTTGCACAAATCAACAGCCTCGAGTCTGTTTACGAAAAGTTGAGCGACGAGCAACTGCGTGCCAAAACCGATGAATTTAAAAATCGTGTAACCAACAACGAAGATCTCAACAGTATTTTGCCCGACGCATTTGCAGTGGTTCGTGAAGGCTCCAAGCGCGTCATGAAGATGCGCCATTTTGATGTGCAGTTAATCGGCGGTATTGCCTTGCATCAAGGAAAAATTGCAGAGATGCGCACGGGTGAAGGCAAAACACTCACTGCCACATTAGCTGTGTACCTCAATGCTTTGTCGGGCAAAGGTTTGCATGTGGTCACCGTCAACGATTACTTGGCCAATCGTGATGCTAAATGGATGGGGCGACTCTATAACTTTTTGGGATTAGAAGTGGGCGTTAATTTGCCCCAAATGTCACGCGAAGAAAAACAAGCCGCTTACAACGCAGATATCACTTACGGAACCAACAACGAATTTGGTTTTGATTATTTGCGCGACAACATGGTGTATGAAGCAAGGGATCGTGTTCAACGTCGATTGCATTACGCCATCGTTGACGAAGTCGATTCGATTTTGATTGACGAAGCGCGCACGCCACTCATTATTTCTGGACAAGCAGAAGATCACACCGATCTTTATTTGGCCATTAACAAAATCGTGCCGCAACTTACTTTGCAAGTTGGCGAAGCCGATCCACGCACGGGTGAAGGCGTAATTGTTGCAGGCGACTTTACGGTGGATGAAAAATCGCATCAGGTCTACATCACCGAGCAAGGGCACGTCAAAGCCGAACAAGTGCTGGCGCAAATTGGTTTATTGCCCGAAGGCGCATCTTTATACGACCCCGCTCACATCAGTTTAATGCACCACTTGCTGGCAGGTTTGCGTGCACATCATTTGTATCATCGCGATCAACACTATGTGAATCAAAACGGCGAAATTGTGATCGTCGATGAATTCACAGGCCGACTCATGTCGGGTCGTCGGTGGAGCGATGGTTTGCATCAAGCCGTTGAAGCCAAAGAGGGCGTCTCCATTCAGGCCGAAAACCAAACCATGGCCTCCATCACCTTTCAAAATTATTTCAGGTTGTATGGTAAATTGTCCGGCATGACCGGAACGGCCGATACCGAGGCTTACGAGTTTCAAGAAATTTATGGACTCGAGACCGTCATCATTCCTGCGAATAAGCCAAGCAAGCGTGAAGATCAACACGATCGAGTTTATAAAACAGCAGACGAAAAATATAAAGCCGCAATCCAAGACATTCGAGAGTGTTATGAAAGAGGCCAGCCTGTTTTGGTTGGCACATCTTCGATTGAAAATTCCGAATTGATTTCGGACTTGCTCACCCAAGCCAAATTGCCACACCAAGTGCTCAATGCCAAACAGCACGCCAAAGAGGCCGACATTGTTGCGCAAGCGGGAGCGGCCAAGTCCGTCACGATTGCCACCAACATGGCGGGTCGTGGCACCGACATTGTTCTCGGTGGTAATGTAGAAAAAACGATCACCGAACTTGCAGCAGATGCAAGCGTTGAAGAAAAATCAAAGCAACAAAAAATAGACGCGTTGCGAATTCAGTGGATGAAGGATCACGATTTTGTTAAGTCGCAAGGCGGGTTGCGCATCATCGCAACCGAAAGACACGAATCGCGTCGCATTGACAACCAGTTGCGCGGCCGCTCAGGTCGACAAGGCGATCCAGGTTCGTCGCGTTTTTATTTGAGTTTGGATGATCCGTTGATGCGCATTTTTGCGGGCGATCGCGTGCGCGCGATCATGGACAGACTCAATATGCCAGAGGGTGAAGCGATCGAGGCGGGTATGGTCACGCGCAGTATTGAAAGTGCGCAACGCAAAGTGGAGGCGCGCAATTTTGATATTCGCAAACAATTGTTGGAATATGATGATGTATCTAACGATCAACGCAAAGTGATTTACCAACAGCGCAATGACATTTTAGACTCCAACGATTTAACCGCACAGATTGCTTCATTGCGCGAAGGTTGCTTTATCGATTTGGTGCGACAGTTTGTTCCCCAAGAGTCGGTAGAGGAGCAATGGGACTTGGCGGGTTTAGAAACAGCACTTAAGAGTGAATGGCAAATAGAGTTGCCTTTGGTTCAAACCGTTCAAAATTCTCAAGCCATCACCGATGAAGATATTTTAGAAAAAGTGTTAGAGACTGCGCACGTAACCTTCAACGCCAAACTTCAAAGAGCGGGTCTTGAGCAATTCATGCCTTTCATGCGCGTTGTCTTGTTACAAAGTATTGACTCGCATTGGCGCGAGCATTTGTCGGCACTCGACTATTTGCGTCAAGGTATTCATCTCAGAGGCTATGCACAAAAGCAACCCAAGCAAGAATACAAGCGCGAAGCTTTCGAATTGTTTGGTCAACTATTGGAGATGGTTAAAAACGAAGTGACGCGTTTATTAATAACAGTTCAAATTCAATCGGCAGAGCAAGTTCAGCAAGCCGCCGATGAGATGGAAGCGCGTGCAGAAAAAATTCAAAACGTCACATATACAGCCCCTAACGAAACAGGTGAGGCGCAAAGCATCACCGACCCAGACACGGTGGTGCAAGCTGTGGGTCGCAATGATCCTTGCCCATGTGGAAGCGGTAAAAAATACAAGCAATGTCATGGAAGGCTCGCCTAATCATGGCCGTTCATCTGCTGCCACCCGTCCCATCCCAATTACACGCCATCGCAGGATTGCGAATGGGTATTGCGCAAGCGGGTGTTCGCAAAGCCAACAAAGACGACCTCACTGTTTTTTTATTGGATGAGGGTGCTATTGTCGAAGGTGTTTTTACTCGAAATCGGTTTTGTGCTGCACCTGTACAAATTTGCCATCAACATTTGAAATCGGCGCATGCTATTCGTGCGCTCGTGATCAATACAGGTAATGCCAATGCAGGTACGGGTGAAGACGGCCTTATGCGTGCCAATGCGGTGTGCATTGCCTTGGCTAGATTGCTCGATTGTTCACCCGAACAAATCTTGCCGTTTTCAACGGGCGTCATCATGGAAACATTGCCGCATGACCGCATCATGGCGGCGTTGCCCCACGCATTAGATCGTGCAACAGACGATCAATGGTCGCAGGCCGCTCACTCCATCATGACCACCGACACCGTTGCCAAAGCGTGTAGTCGTCAAATCAAAATCAATGGCGTCATCGTTAACATCACGGGCATTGCAAAAGGCGCTGGCATGATTCGTCCCAATATGGCGACGATGTTGAGCTTCATGGCCACCGACGCCAATATTGATGCTTCATTGATACATGCATTAGCCTACGAGTTAGCCGAAGGATCTTTCAATCGAATCACCATTGATGGCGATACATCCACCAACGATTCATTTATCGTGATGGCCACGCGTCAAGCCAAACATGCACCCATTACCTCGTGGCAATCCGCCGATGCGAAAGCATTAAAAAATGCTTTGATGGAAGTTGCACGTTGGTTGGCGCACGCGATTGTTCGCGATGGTGAGGGCGCAACTAAATTCATCACTGTGCAAGTCGATGGCGGAAAAAATTTAAAAGAATGCCAACAAGTGGCTTACGCGATTGCGCATTCACCCTTAGTCAAAACTGCGTTCTATGCAAGTGATCCAAACTTGGGACGTATACTCGCTGCTGTGGGTTATGCAGGAATTGACGATCTCGATCAAAGCAAAATCGATTTGTATTTGGACGATGTGCATGTGGCTCAACAGGGTGGACGTCACCCATCGTACAAAGAAGAAGATGGACAGCGCGTGATGAAGCAATCCGAAATCTTGGTGCGTGTGGTCTTGGGTCGGGGGCCTGCCACCGACACCGTATGGACTTGCGACTTCAGTCACGACTATGTATCTATCAACGCCGACTACCGCAATTAAAAAAATATGAATACACCCCTCGATCGTTTGCTCAGTCGTGTTGAAACATTGATTGATCGCATAGAAGGGGTTCTTCCACAACCCTTGGGTGCTCCCGATTGGAAAGCCAGTGTGGCGTATCGCTATCGCAAACGCTCAAGCGGACACGGTGTTTTAGAGCCCGTCAAAAATGTGGCCAATTTACAGTTGACTGATCTCAAAGAAATTGAACAACAAAAAGAAAAAATCCAGCGCAACACTGAGCAATTTGTCAAAGGATTGCCCGCCAACAATGTATTGCTAACGGGTGCGCGCGGAACAGGCAAATCTTCTCTCATCAAAGCCTGCCTCAACACCTACGCCAAGCAAGGTTTGCGTTTGATTGAAGTCGACAAAGATGACTTGGTCGATTTACCAGACATCATAGACGTGGTCAGCGCAAGACCCGAAAAATTTATTGTTTTTTGTG
>RFYV01000109.1 GCA_009921265.1 Betaproteobacteria bacterium
CGTTTCAAACAGATATTCGTTTTTCTTTTGGCTCATACTCAGAAGGCCTTCCTAATGAAAGAAAATACGCTGACCCATCACAGTTTGCGCAAATGGGATTGCGAACAGGCGCATATTTACAAGATGGTTGCCCCGACGATTTATTGGTTTTTGTAACCAGCAAAGGCGCTGCAAAAGTGTCCGTTGGCTTTGACGGTCAGCCTGATATTGTGCGTGATAGCTTACGCAATCAAACCTTACAAATTAATTTCACTGCGCCCGATCGTTACACCATAGTCGATACTAAAACGGGTACCGAACTTGCCAATAGAAGCTATGACCCACGTGTGATTGAGCCTGTCATTGATTTTGAAGGATTGAGCATCAAGTTAACTCATGCGCCTGCAGTGGGTGACAGTTATCGCATTGACGGCAATCATGATGGATTGGGTAATAACGTCAATATGCTGGATATGGTCGATTTAGCAAAAAAGCAAGTGAAGGGTGGAAAAACCATTCATGACACCTATATTGATCAAGTCAATTCAGTGGGTAATCTTGCTCAGCAAGCAACCATCACCCAACAAGCCTTGCAGGTTGTCAAAGATCAAGCGGTGAGTTCGCGAGACAAAGTCTCAGGCGTTAATTTGGATGATGAGGCCGCAGATTTGATTCGCTATCAACAAGCCTATCAGGCAGCAGCAAAAGCCTTACAAGTGGGTAGTCAGCTGCTCGACACTATTATTGCCATTCGTTAATAAAGAAAAACAGCCATGAAAATTTCTACATCACTCTATTTTGACCGTTCAACTGATCAGTTGGGCAAGGTTCAAGCGAGCATGTCAAAAACGCAAGAACAGTTATCAACAGGCTTGCAAGTTGTCAAACCCAGCGATGCGCCAGACAAGGCCTCTTTGGTGACGCGATTAGAAACTAATTTGGCTAGGCAAACCAGCTACCAAGACACAATCAAAGCGATCAATGTAAGAAAAACTGCAGAAGAAACAGCAATGACCAGTGCAAGCGATGTCATGACTCGTATCAAAGAGCTTGCAGTTGAGGCAGGCAATGACACATTAAACGTAGCAGATCGTCAGACGATCGCTTTAGAGATGAAAACTCTGCGGGACCAGATGTTGAGTTTGGCTAACGTTCAAGACGCCAACGGTAACTATTTATTTTCAGGTGGCCGTGCAGGTCATCCTGCATTTAGTTCAGACCCAATGGGTAATATTCAATACTCAGGTGATCAGTTCCGAATGCAAGTCAATGTGGGTGACAACCGAAGAATCAATTTAAATACACCTGGGTCAGATGTTTTTATACGCATAGTCAGAGATGATGGAAACGGCAATCGAAGCAGTGTGGACTTCTTTGGGGCTCTCGACGAAATGATCAATGCTGTTAAATCGACCGACAGGATCAAAATGAAGCGTGGTTTGGATGAGTGCGACACGATGCAAAACGGCATCAGCAATGGACTGGGACAAATTGGTGCCGATATGGAGGCAATGGATTTTCAAAATTCAAATTTGGATGGATCCATATTGCAACTCAAAAAAACAAAGTCCGATATTGAAGACTTAGATTACACAGAAGCCATCACCCGAATGAATAAAGACCAATTGGCCTTGGAGGCGGCGCAAAGTAGTTTTGCCAAGATTTCCAAGTTGAGTTTGTTCAATTACATCAATTAATGCCTCAAGAAATGCTCATTGGTGTCGAATACTTGATTAGGAAAAATAAATAATGGCCACCAGCGTAACAGGCTCAACCACTGCTACCACCTCAACTACCGCCACTCCTGCGGCGGGTAGCGCTGCTGCTATTGCAGCGGCCAATCGTGCCAATGCGCAAAAAATATTAACATCGATGAGTGCAGGCTCTGGCGTCGATTTGGCGAGTTTGGCGCAAAATTTGGTGGATGCAGAAAAAGTACCCAAGCAAAATGAGCTGAATGCAAAAATAGCAAAAAATGAAAGCAAGGTAAGCGGTCTATCTGCAGTTATGTTTATGATGTCTGAGCTAAAAACTTCGCTCACAGCCCTAAAAGATAAAAACAACTTTAATACCGTCAATGTTACCAATTCCAATACCAGTGCATTAAGCGTCACAGCATCTGCATCAGCTTCTGTTGACGATCATTCAGTTGTGATTAATGCATTGTCCAAAGGACAAAAATGGGTGAGCGCTGGTTTTTCCTCGGGTGCGGCAAGCATTAATAGTGGTGCAGCTTTTAAATTAAATCTCACGGGAACCAATGCTGGAGTATCTGAAGGAACATCTTCAACCACTTCAACATACATAGCAACTATTTCCAATCCTACTTTCGGAACTAATCCGTCGGTCAATGATTTTAAAAACTTTTCGATTACTGTTGATGGGAAAATACTTAACCTAACACCAGCCCCTGCTAATGCAAGTTTGGCTGATTTGGCATCCAATATTCAATCGCAACTCAGGGCCTTAGATGGCTCAAGTGACTTAAGTGTTGCTGTTATGGGGTCATCAGGTTTACAAATCACCTCTGCAACAACAACTAGACAACTAACTAGTCCTACACTTTCAAAAGCAGCTGTCATTGATTTAAATAGTGCTGCCTCTATTGGGACAACCACAGATAACACCATACAAAATGCAAGTTTTGGGACGTATCCTTCAACCAATGACTTTAGTTCGTTTACAGTAACGATTGGGGGAACAGTAAGAACTATTTTCCCAGCGCCTGCTCAGGCAACGATGTCGTCCCTGGCAGAAAACCTACAAAGCCAACTGCGCGCCTTAGACGGCAATACTGATATTACAGTTGCTTACTCAGGTTCAACGCTAACAGTTTCATCTGCATCAAATAAAACAATTACAGACATTGGTTTAACTAAAAAAACATATTCAGATACGCCAGCCGATTTAGTATCAGCAATCAATTCAACCAATCGCGGATTTAAAGCTGAATTGATCAATACAGGAACGGGATCAACACCGTATCAGGTGAGAATAACAGGAGCCAATGGATCGACCGAAGGCTTTACATTAAGTACCGATAGCGCGACAGCTAACAGTGCATTGAGTGTTTCTAGCTCGCCCGTTGTTACTGCAACCGATGCTGATATTACTGTTGATGGCGTTAATTACAAAAGAAAAACTAATTCAATTTCTGATGTCGTTACGGGTCTTACTTTTAATCTTAAGGCCCCTGCGAGTTCAGTTACGCTATCTGTTGCACGAGATACAACCGATTTAAAAACAAAGCTTAATGCATTGGTTACTGCATACAATGACTTTGATAATATCTGCAAAGAAACCACAGACCCCAAGTCAACACTCGATCAGTACGGCGCAACTTTAGTTGGCGACAGCACGGTGCGGATGGTTAAGCAGCAAATTCGATCTTTGCTTGTCGGAACGTCCTCAACGCCTGGTTCAACCATCAAAAATTTAAGCCAAATTGGATACAGCATCAGTGAAAAAGGCGTCATGTCCTTAGATGCTACCAAACTAGATACCGCTTTACAAGCCAATGTGGATGATATTTCTAGAGTGTTTACAGGGGGCTATAACAATCTCAGTACATACAGCAGCTTGTCGGCAGGTGTCGCGGGAGATGCGGTAAAAAAAATTACAACTCTATTGAGTCAAACGGGTCCATTTACAACAAAAACAGACAACGCAAATACACAGAACATTAAATACCAAGCAGATCTTACAAAGTTACAAACACGTATGGATTCTTTGCTGGTTCGCTACCAAAAACAATTCTCATCTATGGACAGCATCGTCGGTAGAACAAACAGTCAAAAAACAAGTCTCAAATCATCATTTGATGGAATGATGGCGATGTATACGAATAAATAAATGTGAGCCTATTACCGAGTTCATGTAATGGGAAAATATAAAGTCTAAAACGTATCAACTAAGCGATATATTGTTTGAGCAAATAAGCCACCATCTCTTGAGAAACATTGGCTTGAGCCAGCATCGCCATTGCACCGTTTTGTTTGATTTGCGCCGTTGCTAAGGCTGTTGTTTCTGCGGCCAAGTCATAGTTCATGATGTTGCCATAAGCCGTTGTCGAATTGGTACTCATGTTGTCTACAAAAGTATTTTGGTAATCTAATACATTGAGTAAACTACCTACGACGGCTTGATAAGTGGAAACCATATCAATCGCATCCGCTAAGGTTGTGACTGCGTTACTACCACCAGTGGCTGTAGAAATGTTTAGCGCTGAAACCTTGGTATCACTAGACACACCGCCAAAAGTGCCTTCACGAAATCCTAGAGTTTCAAAACTGGTGTTCCCATTGCTTCCGCTGGTAACTGTGAAGGTAGAGTCAGAATACAACTTAACGGTTGCAATATAGGTTTCAGCAGCAGCGGCACTGGTCGCTGCTGTAGACATGCCAGAGATACCGATTGCAGAGCCTATTCCGGTGTTAGTACCAATTGAGATATTCATGCCGCTTGATGCCGTTAAGGTGACGCCGCTGCCATTGTTTGTCGCCGTGACACCAGTACTGCCAATGTAGTGGTTAATTACATCGACCACATCGGCAATTGTGGAGCTGGTTGTAAGACCTGCAGTAATCGTGTAGCCGTTTAAATAAATGGAAGTGACAGCTGCTGCAGAAAAACCAGTACCAACAACAACGTTTGAATTTACCTCTGCTGTCACACCCGTATTGGTTGTTTGGCGATTAATAGCTGCGGCTAATGAGATACCACTGGCTGCCCGCGTAGATGAAGTAGCCGTTGTATTCGAATACGTATCATCAGAAGAAAAAGTAGCACCAATTGAATACCCATTGATGGCCAGGTCACCCGAAGTCAGGGCGGTAGGGGCAGATGACAGTCCACCCCTATTTTTTGTAGAAAATTGCGCCACATTACTCGAATAAGTACCTATATCAAGATCGGCATTGGCAATAGTTTTACCCACTAGCGAACTTATCACAATATCTGTTTGGTCAAGACTGCGCAGTGTATAGGTGCCCGCATAAGTGTCCGCAGCACCTACTCCTGTATTGGATGCGGTTAAATTGGTTCCGTCAAAAGCAACAGTAATATTGCGACCGTCGTTCGCAGTTAATGAAACACCACCAGTGGTACTGAAATTATCAACGGCAGTAACCTGCGTAGCACCCTGTTTAAAATTAATCTGGCGTACAACTTCCGCACGATTAGTTGCGTAATCATTGGCTGAGGCTAAGGTAATTGCTATCGCCTCACCGTTAATGGTGATGGTTCCCGCCGTCCCTGTGCCGCTAGCTGACATTGTTGTGCCTGCAACATCTGTTATGCCGACAATTGCAACGACATTAGATGAGCTTGTGATACGGTTAATAGCCGCTACTTTCGCAATAGCACTGCCAGAGTTGGATGCGTATGAATATATATCATCAGTTGACAATGAAGCTCCAACGGCATCACCATTGATCACTAAATCACCCGTAGACAAGGCTGTTGTCGATGATCCCAAAGACGTTAAGGCCAGCGGATCCCCTGATCCTAATGCAGAAGATAAAACAGAGCCAAAGGTCAGTGTGGTCGTGTCTCCAGCATTAATGCCTGTTTGAACTTTAAGGGTAGGGGTGTCGCCATTGAGTAGCGAAGTGCCGTTGTAGTAGGCGGTATTAGCGTAAGAATCGAGTTGATCCATATAGATGGCAAACTGCAATTGATTACTCGCCAATGTGGTGCTGTCTGTAGAGCTGGCTGAAGAAGTGGCCAATGTACTCATGGCCGATAAGACTGTTTGAATACTGGATAAAGAAGTGTCAGCAGTGTTGAGTGCTGCAATACCACTGTTGATGTTATCAACTGCCTTTGCGTAAGAGGCTATTTTGGCGCTTAGCCTATTGGCAATTCCAAGTCCTGCAGGATCATCTTTGGCGCTGTTAACTTTGAGCTGTGTACTGATCCGTGTACTGGCTTGTGCGTATGCAGTAGAAGCTGTTGAGTAGGCATTGCCGGCGATAAGAGCGTTGAGGTTTGTGTTGATTATCATTTTGCAGTCCTAGCAAGAAGAATTGAGCTAAATAGCGGCAATTTGTTGCCGCTGGAGATTCAGTATGAATCAAGCCAGAACACGAACTCCAAAAACTTGAGGAATCTTTACACTCTTTACAATTTTTATACAAAGAATGGATTTGATTTAAACCAAACAAGGGTATTAAGTATTAGGAAAACAGGACGATACTTATTTTGTAGAAGTCTATGAACACAAAATCTAATTAAAAAATAATACTTGGTGATTAAATCTCCTTATAAATAATTTATAGCAAATGATCCTCAAGTTTGAACAATAAATGCCGATTAGTGTCTGGTAAGAGTTTATTTTTACCCAGAAAGGCAGGCCATCATGGTTTCTTCAATTCAACCCAGAGTTTCAACTCCGCCACTAAGTACGGCAATGTCTGAATCTAAAAATGTATTAAATAATGCATCTGCTGCTTTACACGATCAGGAAGTAGTTAGATCAAATGTTGCAGCTAATGGTCAAAAAATGCAGCAAGACCTTCAGCAATCACTAGAGCATCTCAATCGCTTAATGAAAGATGGCGGCAGAAATCTTTCGTTCGCAATGGACAAAGCATTGGGGCATCCAGTCATTGTCGTTCGCAAAGAAGATACAGGCGAAGTCATTCGACAAATACCCAATGAGGCTGTTGTCTCTGTAGCTCATAACATTGAGTTGCTCAAAGGTATTTTGTTAAATAAACGAACATAATTTAAAAAAAATTAAAGTTTTAAAAAATTATTCCGAATCATCAACCATCAGGACTCTTGTCTTGAAACATTCAAGTCAGTTAACTTTTAAGGAGTTTTAAATGTCAGTTATCAACACAAACGTAAAAGCACTTGTATCACAAG
>RFYV01000110.1 GCA_009921265.1 Betaproteobacteria bacterium
CGCTGGCCCTAAAGGTGGCGGTCGCGGCGATCAGTATTGATCATTCGTGATCTCTCACAAAGGCTCCTTCGGGAGCCTTTTATTTTTTGGGCGCCAAAACGCCTTTCACCCGACCTTCTAAAACCATTGTTTGATTGATGTTGTCAAAACTCATTTGATCGGCATTAAAGCGATCTTTGTCGCGAGAAATTTCTACGGGTAAATGCGTTTGGATACGATCGCTTAGTGCGAAGTAATGTAAAAACTCACTGCGTATTTCAATTTGTTTGAGTTGTTTGCCATTGTTATCGATCATCGCATCTCTGATTAAAGCAGCGCGACCCATTAATTGAACCTCGGTTGCGTCCCCATTGCTAATTCCAGAAATAGCCGAACCTCGTGTTACTGCCCCCGTTTGAGTTATGGCGCGCAAAACAGGAGCTTCAATTTCAAGAGTGTCTGTATCTGGAAAATGATGCGCTGCTTTTCCAAGCGTAACGGACTTGAGTTGGCCTTGCGCATTCATGGCTTTGACTGAAAAATCTTTCATGAAGTAATCGGGAATATGCACTGGCGGTTTTTCTTGTTGAGAGCCTAAAGGTGCGGGCGCATTTTTGACCAGCCAATAAGTCACCATCGACATCAAAGATAAAAATACAAAAGGCAATATCGCAATAAGTCGATCTGTGAAACGTTTGACATGATCGATCCATGTTGTGAGTGACAGTTGTGCGATCACTGCAATGCGTCCTTCCACAATCGATCATAGTGTCCGCTTGCAACAAGAAGCATGTCACACACTTCTCGAACGGCGCCATGACCTGCGTGGTTTTGTGTTGTGTAGTGCGCTAATTGTGTAATTTCATAATGTGCCAATGGGGGCGCAATTGCCAAATTAGATTTTTTTAAAACAGGCGCGTCGGGCCAATCATCGCCCATGCATGCAGTTTGACTCCAATCGAGTTGATGTTGATCGAGCACGGCTTGCGCCTGCGTTAATTTGTTTGCAACATTCAAATAAAAATGTTGAATTGAAAGTTCGGCGATTCGTTTTTTGAGTGGCGGGCTTTCGCGCCCCGAAATAATCACAACCGCAATACCCAGTTGTTGCAATTGTTTGATGCCAAGGCCATCAAGCGTATGAAATTTTTTAATCGATTCGCCGTTCTCAGTTAGATAAATTGATCCATCGGTGAGTACGCCATCCACATCCAAAAATAAAATGCTAATGTTCTTTGCGCGCTCTAATACGTCTTGTGTGAAGCGTGTGTGGTAAGTCATATGACCTTTGCGCGCAATAAATCATTGGTGTTAATGGCACCACACAAGATTTTATTTTCATTTACAACCAAGAGGCTGGTGATTTTTTTATCTTCCATGAGTTGTGCGGCAACCGTTGCTAAAAGCGTTTGCTCAATGGTCTGAGGATTGGGACTCATCACGTCTTTTGCAAGCAGTGTGTTGAGTGCGCGGTCCTTTTCGATTTGTCTTCGTAAATCACCATCGGTAAAGACGCCCAACACAAGTCCCTGCGCGTCAACAATTGCCGATGCACCCATTCCTTTTTGACTCATCTCTTGAATCAATTCACTAAAGCTTGCAGTTGGTAATACGCGTGGAATGGCGTCGCCTGTTCGCATCACATCACTCAAACGCGTGAATAAACGCCGACCCAATGATCCACCTGGATGCGATTTGGCAAAATCTTCTGCCGCAAAACCCCTCGCGTCTAAAAGCGCAACGGCCAATGCGTCGCCCATCGCCATTTGTGCGGTTGTGCTGGCAGTGGGTGCTAAATTAAGTGGGCACGCTTCTTTTTCAACGCTCGAATTAATCACCCATTTGGCGTATTTTGCCAGGCTCGAAGCTGGGTTGCCCGTCATGGTGACCCAAACCACGCCTAAGCGCTCCAAGGTTGGAAGCAATGCGATTAATTCATCGCTTTCGCCGCTATTTGAAATAGCCAAAACTATGTCTTCGCGCGTCACCATCCCCAAGTCCCCGTGACTGGCTTCTGCGGGGTGAACAAACATCGCCGCGGTACCCGTTGAGGAGAGTGTGGCTGCAATTTTTCGACCCACGTGCCCGCTTTTGCCCATGCCCATGACAACGACGCGTCCTTTGAGTTGCAGCATTTTTTCAACGACATACACAAAATCGTTGGTGAGTTTATCTTTGAGTTGTAAAAGTGCTTGCGCTTCAATATCAAGCGTTGAGCGCGCCAATTGCAACACACGATCTGAGTTAACGCCGCTGTTGGCCATTTGCTGTCGTTCCAATCTCAATTCAGTTGAAAGTCTTGAGAGGCCTTTATTTGCCTATACAAAATCTTGAAAAAATAACACCGAGTAAATCGTCTGACGTGAACTCGCCAGTTATAGATGATAAACAATTTTGAGCCAGCCTTAACTCTTCAGCCAGTAAATCCAAAGCTGGGAGCTCATGATGCAATTGATCATGCGCCTGACTCACGTGCTTTTGCGCCTCTTGCAACGCTTGTAAATGCCTTTGTCGGGCCATAAACAAACCTTCGCTACTGGACGATTGCCAACCCACTGTGGCCAATATTTGTTGCCTCAATGCGTCGAGACCCACGCCCGTTTTGGCCGACATTTGGAAGCCCTTCATTTGCGGCTCTATCTTTTCGTAAGTCGTGACGTCGGACTTGTTCCACACATGAATCATGGCAATGTGCGGTGACACAGTGGTTTGCATTTTTTGTAAGATTTTTTGGTCTTCTTGTAAATACTGTGCATTATTGCGACGCGTCAAATCATGCAAAAATAAAATCGCGTCGGCTTTTGCAATTTGCTCCCAAGCGCGATCGATACCGATCGACTCCACGACATCGACATGTTGACTGTCACCCTCGCGCAGTCCTGCCGTATCCAAAATATGCAAAGGCACGCCTTCTATTTGAATAGTTTGAGTCACCACATCGCGCGTGGTGCCTGCAATCGGTGTGACGATGGCCAACTCTCGACCCGCCAATGCATTGAGCAAGGAGCTTTTTCCTGCGTTGGGTTGACCCGCAATCACAATGCGAATGCCTTCGCGTAACAACGCGCCTTGTTGGCTTTTTTGTAACACGCGTTTGAATTGTTGCAATAATTTTTCTAATTGCCCTTTGGCGTCTGCTTTTTCCAAAAAATCTATATCTTCTTCTGGAAAATCCAAGGTGGCCTCCACCAACATTCTCAAATGAATCATGCCGTCTAACAACACATGAATTTCTTTTGAAAACGCACCAGACAAAGATTGACTTGCACTGCGTGCCGCAGCTTCGGTGCTCGCGTCGATTAAGTCGGCTACCGCCTCAGCCTGTGCCAAATCCAACTTTTGATGATGAAAGGCGCGCTCGGTAAATTCACCAGGACTGGCCAATCGCAAATTTTTTAAATGCTGACGGTCTTTGCGTTCAGAGAGGTTTTTTGCAACGCTTAAGCAATGCGCAACAATCAATTGCAACACCACAGGCCCACCGTGCGCTTGTATTTCTAAAACGTCCTCGCCTGTGTAGCTGTTTGGTGCAGAAAAATACAAAGCCAAAACATGATCGATGGGGTTTTGGTTTTCATCAATGAGCAGTAAATAATGCGCTTGTCGCGGCTGTAACGATTTATTAAAAAGTTGTGTAGCAAATTCTTTGAGGTTTTTTGCGCTCAAACGAACAACACCAATTGCTGCACGTCCGTTGGCAGTTGCAATTGCAATGATGGGATCGTTGAGTTGAGCAAGCATGTTTACATTGTCTATAAAAAAAGCCACCCGTGCCGGCGGCTTTGTGTTTTTTGTTAGTTAAAGCGTTTGCACTTATCTAAACTTAGGCAAATTAAATTGGGGCGGCACGCCCATTCTTGTATTAATTAACCATTGCTGTGCAATCGACAACACGTTGTTGGTAATCCAATAGAGCACCAAGCCCGACGGAAAGAAAAAGAACATCACGCTAAATGCTAATGGCATGATCCACATCAACTTGGCTTGCATGGGGTCTGGTGGCGCGGGGTTGAGCGCTGTTTGCAAAACGGTTGTGAGAGTCATAACGATTGGCAAAATACCGATAGGCACGCCAAACCAGACTCCCAATGATGTGTCGGGTGCCGCCAAGTCATGAATCCATAACACCCAAGGCGCGTTGCGCATTTCTACTGTGGAAAGCAAGACCCAATACAAGGCAATAAAAACAGGTATCTGTATCGCGATCGGCAAACATCCGCCCAAAGGATTGACTTTTTCGTCACGATAAATTTTCATCATCTCTTGCTGCATTTGCTGTGGGCTGTCTTTAAGTCGCTCGCGCATTTCTTGTATTTTGGGGTTGATGGCTTTCATTTTGGCCATGCTTTTGTATGCTTGCGCATTGAGCCAATAAAAAGCAGCTTTGATTAATACAACCAAGGCAACAATCGACCATCCCCAGTTGCCTAAGTAATGATTGAGTTTGTTGAGCAACCAATACAGTGGCTTTGCCAATATCGTAAGCCAACCGTAATCTTTGACCAACTCAAGACCTGGATAAATGGTTTCTAAATTATTTTCTTCTTGTGGCCCTACAAAAAATCTGGCATCGATACTGTATTTTCCATTGGCCTCAATCGCTGGTAGGGTAGTAATCATTCCTGCTGAAAATAAATTTTGATCAACTTTGCGCACAAAGTATTCCCGCTTGATTCCATCAGCGAGCAACCATGCGCTTGCAAAATAATGTTGAACGATGGCCACATAGCCTTCGGATGCTTGTTTATCAAAAACGGCCTTGTCTTTTTCAATATCTGTGAATTCAACTTTTTGATATTTTTTGGTGTTGTTATAAAGGGCAGGGCCTGTAAAGGTGCTGTAAAAAGACGATTCGCCATCGGGTTTGTTGCCGTCTCTAAGCAATTGCATGTACAATTGTGGCATAGCTTCTTGTCCGCTTTTGTTGATGATATCGTGTTTGACTGCAATCGTGTAGTCGCCCTTTGTAAGCGTATAGGTTTTGATCAACTGAAGACCTCCCACGACATCTGAAGAAAACTTTACAACCAATTCTTTTTGGTCTTCTGTCATTTTTTGTGCGCCGCTAAACGTCATGGGTGTTTTGTGCGTGGGCCATGCGGTGCTGGTGGGTGCGCCAATCAAACCTGTTTGTGCCATGTAGACGCGGTCTTTGCTTTCATCCAATAACACGATGTTTTTGCCGGGATGCAATACATCTGCATGCTTTAAAAACTCAACACGAATAATGGATCCACCCTCACTATCCAATGTGAGCGCCAATACATCGCTGTTTACATCGATGCTTTCACGCGCGCCATTACTCGATACTCCTGCAGCGATGACGTTGGGATTGACCGCCGCATCGGACCTCACCGCTTGTGGCACGTCGTTTGTTTTGGGCGCGGGAGTTGTTGCTTTGTTTTCCGTTGCAACTGGCGCAGGAAAAAATGTGGCTTTGTTGCCGTTATAAATTTGCCACTGATCCCAAAGCATCACCATGGTAAAGCCAAAGATCACCCACAAAATAGATCTTCTGATATCGTTCATATTGGTTTCTTTATTGAATGATTCTCGCTCGCTGTTTGATGCTTGCGTGTTTCTGATTGGAATAGGGGGCTGGGAACTGGGTCTGCGCCGCCTACGCACCATGGATGACAACGACCCAATCTTTTAAGCGCGAGGTAGCTGCCTTTGCCCGAGCCATGTTGTTTAAGCGCACAGAGCGCATAAGCAGAGCATGTAGGCTCAAATCGACACGCGGAACCCAACCATGGACTTAAAAAAAATCGATAGGCTTTGACGAAATCAATAAGCAAAGATTTGATCATGCGGAAGATTGGGTTATCGTTTTTTCAAACAGCTCAACGAGTTCTTGTCTCACGTGATGTTTTAATTTGTTAGATGTTGCACTGATGTATTTGGACATTTCATAAGCTCTTTTTAAACGGATTAAAAAATCAGCGGTTGGCAATTTTTTTTCGTACAAAGAACTTACTGCATAAATTTGACGCTTGATGGCGTTTCGCGTGACGGCTCTTTTGGCCCATCTTTTTGGAACCATTGCGCCCAAACGCAAAATGGCTGACTGCGGTCGTGCTTCAAGTTGCGGGTGTACAAGCCTGTGCAAAACAAAATGCGGCGTTCTAGCGATTACTTCAGCCGATAAAGCCGCCTGAAATTGCGAATGCTGTTTGAGATGTTGCACACCAAATCATTGTGCCAATCGTATTGGCACAAGTATTAAACGGCCAAACGTTTGCGGCCTTTGGCTCTACGTGCGTTGATCACAGCGCGTCCACCGCGTGTTTTCATGCGAACCAAAAAGCCGTGTGTGCGGGCTCTGCGTGTTTTTGAAGGTTGATAGGTACGTTTCATGGTGTTTAATTGTATTGTTCGGTAAAAGCCCTCTATTATCCCAAATTTTTTAACAACGGCAATCATTTAGCATTGTTGTTCTCTGTTTTTTCTCGCTTATTTGGTTTTATTTTCTGATTTGTGGTTTCTGTGGATAATTTTTTGATAAAGTCTAGTTTTTACCAGTTAAAATTTAAAATATCCACAGACTGAGACTTGCGTGAGCATTGATTTTACACCCCCTTCTTTACCCCTACGCGTTGATGCAAGCCCGCAAAGTATTTGGAAGCGTTGTGTCGACCAATTGGCGCAAGAGTTACCCGATCAGCAGTTCAATACTTGGAT
>RFYV01000012.1 GCA_009921265.1 Betaproteobacteria bacterium
ATCGCCGCTGTAAGCGTCGTCTTGCCGTGGTCTACGTGTCCAATTGTGCCCACGTTGACGTGGGGTTTGGTCCTCTCAAACTTGCCTTTTGCCATTTTCGACTCCGAAAAAGAAACTGAATTTGTAGGGTGAAAATCACCCCGCTTAAAAACCTGGTGCCCATGGCGGGAATCGGACCCGCGACCTCTCCCTTACCAAGGGAGTGCTCTACCACTGAGCCACATGGGCCAAACACACCGCCGGACGGGCAAAACCTTGTGGAGCGGGAAGCGGGAATCGAACCCGCGTCATTAGCTTGGAAGGCTAAGGTTCTACCATTGAACTACTCCCGCATCAGACCTCAAAGTCGTCACAGTTGAAAGTCACCCATGGCGCCACACAGCTTCGCTGGTGGAGGAGGCTGGATTCGAACCAGCGTAGGCGTAAGCCAACAGATTTACAGTCTGCCCCCTTTAGCCACTCGGGCACCCCTCCGGCGAGCCTGAAATTGTAGCAGATGTTTATTGTCAACAACTGTCTGCAACTTAATGACGGCGCTAGTTTTTGAGCCTAAAAAGGCCTAAAGTCCCCAATCCATACTAATACCGCGACTGGCCAGCCAACTTTGAGCCATTAAAAAGTGCCCGCAACCCAAAAAAGGCGTCGGCCCTCGACTCGCCGACAAAGGGGACGGGTGGTTGGATAAAAGCAATAAGGATTCAGCCCCCGATTCGCGCGTTACCGACTCGATCTGCTCTTTTTTAGCCTGCGCATGGGCGCCCCACAGCATATAAATACAGGGCGATTTTCGTTGAGCAACCGCTTGCAACAATGCATCGGTTAAATACTCCCACCCGTGTTTGGCATGGCTGGCAGGCAGTCCGTCTGCCACGGTAAGGCTCGCGTTCAGCAACAAAACGCCTCGCTTGGCCCAAGCCACCAAAGATCCGTGATCGGGCACGGCTTGACCCAAATCTCTGGCCAATTCTTTGTGAATATTTTTGAGCGATCGGGGAACTGCAACACCTGGGGCCACAGAAAAAGCCAAACCCTCGGCTTGACCAGGCCCGTAATAGGGGTCTTGTCCCAAAATCACAACACTCACCTGATCGAGGGGCGTGAGTCTGAGTGCACGATACGGGTCAGGCGGATAAATCACTTCGCCGCTGTGATAGCGTTCTTTTAAAAAAAGATGCAATCCTTGACCATGATCGCTTTTCCAAAACGACTGCAACACATCGCGCCACTGCGGATACAAATCTGAACCACCATCCAATTGATGCATCCACTCGCCCGATGAAGGCGCGTCATACAAATTTAAATTGTCATGGTATGCGGCCAAGTTATTTTGAATCAATCGTTGTCAAAAAACAATTGCGACAAAGCCACACCAGGGTCTGGTGCGCGCATAAAAGCCTCGCCGACCAAAAAGGCGTGGACGCCCGCGTCCCGCATCCGTTGCACATCACCGCGTTGCAAAATACCGCTTTCGGCAATGAGAATTTTGTCTTTAGAAATTTCTTTCATCAACGACAATGTGGTATCTAAAGACACTTCAAATGTGCGCAAGTTGCGATTATTGACGCCGAGCAATGGCGTTTTTAAACGCAAGGCGCGTTGCAATTCTTGCGCGTCATGCACCTCCACCAACACAGACATATCTAATGAATGTGCAATGGCCTCGAGTTCTTGCATCTGCGCATCGTCTAAACAAGCGGCGATGAGCAAAACGCAATCGGCGCCTATGGCGCGCGACTCATAAATTTGGTAGGCATCAACCATAAAATCTTTTCGCAAGACGGGCAAATCACATGATGCACGCGCTTGCTTAAGATAATCAACACCGCCTTGAAAAAATTGTTTGTCGGTTAAAACGGATAAACAGGCCGCACCAAATTCTGCATAACTTTGCGCAATGTCTGCAGGAATAAATTCTTCGCGTAAAACACCTTTAGACGGACTGGCTTTTTTAATTTCTGCAATCACTCCAGGATCGCCTTGCGCTATTTTTTGTCGAATTGCCGCTTCAAAATCGCGCGTTAAAACGCGACTGAACGCATCATCGCGCATGGCAGATAAAGATTTTTTTTTAAGCGCTTGCGCAATTTCTTCACGCTTGACCGCTACGATTTTTTGGAGGATGTCGCTCATGATGGTGGTGTGTGTGTCATGCCGCATGCGCAGCAGAAAACGCAATCAATTGCGTCATGCGTTTTTTGGCTTCGCCACTGTCAAGCGCTTTGCGCGCAAGAACGATGCCTTCAGCAATGGTGGTGCACACATTGGCCGCGTACAAAGCTACGCCTGCATTAAAAATAACAATGTCAAGCGCCGCGCCTTTTTCGTTGTCCAAGACCGAGCGCAACATCGCACTCGACTGCTCGGGCGTTTCAACGCGTAATGCGCGATTGCTAACCATAGGTAAACCAAAGTCTTCGGGATGAATTTCGTATTCGGTGATTTCACCGTTGCGCAATTCGCCAACCAATGTGGAGGCGCCAAGTGACACCTCGTCCATGCCGTCGCGTCCATAAACAACCAACGCGTGTTCGGCCGCTAAGCGTTGCAAGGCGCGTACTTGAATGCCCACCAAATCGGGGTGAAACACACCCATCAAAATATTAGGCGCAGATGCGGGGTTGGTGAGAGGGCCCAAAATATTAAAGATGGTGCGAACGCCTAATTCTTTTCGAACAGGCGCGACATTTTTCATGGCGGGATGGTGATTGGGTGCAAACATAAAACCAATTCCAACTTCTTCAATGCATTGCGCAATGGCGTCGGGCTTGAGATTGATATTGATGCCCATGCTTTCTAAAACATCGGCACTACCGCTTTTGCTACTCACGCTGCGTCCACCGTGCTTGCTTACCTTGGCGCCAGCCGCCGCCACGACAAACATCGTGCAAGTTGAAATGTTGAATGTGTGCGAACCGTCTCCACCTGTACCCACAATATCAACCAAATGTTTTTTGTCGCGCACATGCACTTTGGTAGAAAACTCGCGCATCACTTGCGCTGCTGCGGTGATTTCACCGATGGTTTCTTTTTTAACACGAAGGCCTGTGATGATGGCCGCGGTCATCACCGGTGACAGTTCACCACTCATCAGCATGCGCATAAGTGTGAGCATTTCATCGTGAAAAATTTCGCGGTGTTCGATGGTGCGTTGTAAGGCCTCGTTGGCTGTGATGGACATGGTTTCCTCGTTGATTCAATTCATGCGTGAGATTTAAAAAATTGTTGGATGACACTGATGGCGTGCTCTATACCTTGTTGATTGACATCCAAATGCGTGACAAATCGCAATCGATACAAACCATTGACCAATACTCCGTGGTCTTTTAAATAAGAAACAAATTGTGTGGCCAGAGGCTTGGCGTCACCCACCAAATCCACAAACAAAATATTGGTTTGTGGCGCTTCAAATTGCAAACCGTTAATGCCAGAAAAACCCTTGGCGAGATGTTGCATCAATGCGTGATCTTCTGTTAATCGGCCCACATGGTTGTCGATTGCATGATGCGCCGCAGCGGCCAAAATGCCCGCTTGTCGCATGCCACCGCCCGCCATTTTGCGAACGCGATGCGCGCGATGAATCAATGCTTTGGATCCGCACAATGCAGAACCCACAGGCGCGCCGAGTCCTTTGCTAAAACACACCGACACACTGTCAAAACATTGTGCAATGCGTTTGGCTTCATCGTTTGGTTTGGTTTTATTAATGGTTGCTTGGGCAACTGCTGCGTTAAAAAGTCGCGCGCCGTCGAGATGACGCGACAAGCCTTTGCTTTTTGCAAATGCCGTTGCTAGTTGCAAATAATCCATGGACAACACCTTGCCGCCCCATGTGTTTTCTAACGCTAGCATTTTGGTGATGGCGTAATGCGCATCATCGGGTTTGATCGCTGCTTCAATGTCTGCAATTGCAATCGAACCATCGGTTTGTTGCAAGATGGGTTGCGGTTGCACGCTGCCCATCACTGCAGCACCACCGCCTTCCCAGCGATAAGTGTGCGCCATTTGACCGACCAAATATTCTTCACCGCGTTCGCAATGCGCAGCAATTGCACAAAAATTACTTTGCGTACCAGTGGGCATAAACAATGCCGCTTCAAAACCTAATAGATCTGCAATGTGGTCTTGTAAAGCATTCACACTCGGATCATCACCCAACACATCGTCACCCACGGGCGCGTCAAACATCGCTTGACGCATAGCGGGTGTAGGCCTAGTTACCGTGTCACTGCGCAAATCAACGGTCATCATTTTTATTGATCCAAAAAATTTTTGAGCAATGCGTGGCCGTGTTCGGTGAGAATGGATTCGGGGTGAAACTGCACGCCCTCAATGGGCAACTGTTTGTGCCTCACACCCATGATCTCGCCGCCGTCGGTCCACGCGGTAATGTGCAAGAGCTCGGGACATGTCTCGCGCTCAATCGCTAACGAATGGTAGCGATTAACGGTGAACTGTGCAGGCAATTTGGCAAACACACCTTCTTGTGTGGTGTGAATCACGCTGGTTTTGCCGTGCATGATTTGCTTGGCTCGAATCACTTTGCCGCCAAACGCTTCGCCAATACTTTGATGGCCCAAACACACGCCCAAGATGGGCATCTTGCCCGCAAAGTGTTGAATTGCGGCGATAGAAACACCTGCAAGCGCTGGCGAACAAGGGCCGGGAGAGATTACCAAACGATCGGGCTTGCGCTGTGCAATTTCTTCGATGGTGATTTTGTCGTTGCGAAAAACTTCAACTTGCGCGCCAAGCTCGCCAAAATATTGAACAATGTTGTATGTGAATGAATCGTAGTTGTCGATCATGAGGAGCTTCATTCCAAACCCTCCTCAACCAATTCGCTGGCACGCAGCAATGCGCGCGCTTTGTGTTCGGTTTCGCGCCATTCCATTTCTGCAACAGAGTCTGCAACAACACCTGCTGCAGCTTGCACATACAAGGTTTCATTTTTGATGATGCCTGTGCGAATCGCGATGGCCACATCCATATCGCCCGCAAAACTCAAATAACCACACGCGCCGCCATAAATGCCTCGCTTAGTGGGTTCGAGTTGATCGATCAACTCCATAGCGTGCACTTTAGGAGCACCCGTGAGTGTGCCAGCAGGAAATGTAGCGCGCAACACATCCATCGACGTCATACCGTCTTGAAGAATACCTTCGACGTTACTAACAATGTGCATCACATGCGAATAACGCTCAACAACAAATGACTCGGTTACTTTGACGCTACCTGTTTTGGCGATGCGACCAATGTCGTTGCGAGCCAAATCAATCAACATCACATGCTCAGCGCGTTCTTTGGGATCGTTGATGAGTTCTTTTTCGGTGGCCACATCTTGTTCGGGCGTAGAGCCGCGAGGACGTGTTCCTGCCAATGGGCGAATGGTGATTTTTTGTCCCTCGGATGTAGACTCTTGTCGGACCAAGATTTCGGGAGACGCGCCCACCACATGAAAGTCACCCATGTTGTAGTAATACATGTAAGGACTCGGATTGAGTGAACGCAATGCACGATACAACGACAGTGGACTTTCGGTGAATTTTTTTTTGATGCGTTGCCCCACTTGCACTTGCATAAAGTCGCCCGCTTCAATCAATTCTTTGGCGCGATCAACAGCGCGAATGTAATCGGCCTTGGCATATTCACGTTCAACAGGATGCGTTTGTGTAGCGCGAATCACAGGTGCACTTACCGAATATTTGAGCATGTCTTTGAGTTCGCGCAATCTTTTTTTGCCGTTGGTGTAGGACTCTGGCGCGCTTGAATCGGCATAAACAATCAAATACAACTTGCCTGATAAATTGTCGATAACGGCGAGTTCTTCGCATTGCAACAACATGATGTCTGGACAACCCAAGGTGTCGGGTGGACAAGAGTTTTCTAATTTTTTTTCGATGTATCGAACGGTGTCATAACCAAAATAACCCGCTAAGCCACCACAAAAACGAGGAAGTCCTGGTCGCAATGCAACTTTGAATCGCTTTTGGTATTGTGAGATGACGTCTAATGGATTGCCCAATAGAGTTTCAGTGACAACGCTGTCTTTGACGACTTCAGTTTTGGCCTGCTCGCCAAAGCCCGTGCTTTTGAGAAAAGTGCGCGCTGGCAAACCGATGAAGCTGTATCGACCAAAGCGCTCACCACCCACGACCGACTCAAGCAAGAAACTGAACTTGCCGCCGTCTTTAGAGAATGCGAGTTTGAGGTAGAGCGACAGCGGAGTTTCTAAATCGGCAAATGCTTCTGCGATGAGGGGAATACGGTTGTAGCCTTGAGAAGCTAGGCTTTTGAATTCGAGTTCGGTGATCAAGGGAGAGCCTCCACAGCTCGGCCCGTTAAGGGGCTTTGAATCTTAAAAATGGCCCGCAAGGAGCCGCCTAGTGGGAGGTTGGTGTGACTGTTTAAATAACGGCCGCAACAACCGAGTGCTGCCAAGGACGCCAAGGCCAGGCTCCCCGGTCGCTGCAACCTGTGATGGTGGTGCGGTGAACAAACATGGACGTAGTGTAGCAAATGGTGGAGGGAATAAAGTTACCCACCGCCGGGCAAGTCATCACCAGAGTCCCACCCTGCGAACCCAAGGTCAGTTGGTGAATTTCTTGTCCGGCAAATATATGTGTTCGCAAATCTTTTAATACCTCTTGAATACCGCCAACCCTCTTGCTTTGAGATGCGCTTTGAATGAATCAAATATAAAAGTTCTTGACATACTGTGTGTGAGTTTTGTTTTCAAAAGAATGTATCACAACAAATATTTTTTACTAATAATAAAAATTCGGATTGATAAAATTAACAATGTTGTTGAATTTGTATTTTTTAATTTTTTGACTTCAATAAACAACATTAATTATTTTTCATTGACTCAAAAAATAATTGCTCTTATGCCAACGCTTTTCTCATCGCTTGAATCACGTTGGCGTAATTGTCTTTTCCAAAAATAGCGCTGCCTGCAACAAACGTATCGGCACCCGCATCAGCTGCGCGACGAATATTATCTGCTTTGATGCCACCATCAACTTCTAATCGAATATCTCTTCCGCACGCGTTAATTCTTTTTTTGGCGTCTTCTAGTTTTCGCAGCGCTGAATCAATAAAACTTTGACCTCCAAAGCCGGGGTTCACGCTCATGATCAAAATCAAATCGATGTCGTCAATCGTCCAATCCAATACATCCAAGGGTTGTGCAGGATTAAATACGAGGCCCACTTTGCATCCTTTGGCCTTGATGGCTTGAATACTGCGATGCACATGTGCGCTCGCGTCGGTATGAAAACTCACCCAATCGGCACCTGCGTCCATGAATGCACTAGCCAAATCGTCAACCGGGTCGACCATCAAATGCACGTCAATCGGAACGGCCACGCCTTGCGCAGTTTTGGCATGCGGTTTGAGCGCTTGGCAAATCATCGGGCCAAATGTGAGATTGGGTACGTAATGGTTATCCATCACATCAAAGTGGATCCAATCGGCACCAGCGGCAATGACATTGCGAACTTCATCACCGAGGCGGGCGAAGTCGGCCGATAAGATAGACGGGGCAATTCGGTAGGTGGGCTTCATAGGACGTCATTATGGTGTCAGAATGCGCTTTTGAACTTACCATTGACGCAATTTTCACAACGACTCATGCCAACCTACCGTTTTCAAGTGGATGTCAGCCCACAATACCAGCCCGAACAGTCCTCGCCAGCGGATCAAATGTATGTTTTCGCCTACAGCATCACCATTAAAAACACGGGCACGATTGCCGCGCAACTCATCTCGCGCACATGGCACGTCAACGACGCCAACGGCGTGTACGAAAAAGTACGGGGCTTGGGCGTTGTGGGTCATCAACCCTTACTACAACCGGGGCAGTCTTTTGAATACAGCAGTGGCACGCGGCTGCGAACACCCACAGGCACCATGCACGGAATTTATTTTTGTGTGGCCACCGATGGCGAAAAATTTGACGTCGACATCCCTATGTTTGTGTTGGATGCACTGAGCGACGCAGGCCCTCGCAACATTCACTAGCTCTTAACGCACACCATGGGTGAATTTGATCTCATCGCTCGTTTTTTTCACCGCCCTGCGCGCAACGCGGTGATGGGTGTGGGAGACGATTGCGCTTTGTGGCAACCAACACCCGGTATGCAATTGGCCATATCGAGTGATATGTTGGTTGAAGGTCGCCATTTTTTATCCACCCTTGATGCACGGTGTTTGGGACACAAAGCATTAGCAGTTAACCTCAGTGATTTAGCCGCTTGTGGTGCCAAGCCTTGTGCATTCACATTGGCGTTGGCTTTGCCTCGCTTGGATGAATCATGGTTGGATCATTTTTCTCACGGACTGTTTGATTTGGCTGACGCGCACAACATCGAATTAATCGGTGGCGACACGACGCAGGGTCCATTGAATATTTGCATCACCGTGATGGGCGAAGTGCCACCAGGGGACGCTTTGCTGCGTCACACCGCACAAGCAGGCGATCAAATTTATGTGAGCGGCACGGTAGGTGACGCGCGTTTGGCATTAGAAGTGTTTCGAGGTCATCATGCATTGGATGCAGATGCGATGACGCGTGCACGCGAGCGAATGGAGAAGCCAACGCCTCGCGTTGCTTTGGGTATTGCTTTGCGCGGTGTTGCTAATGCATGTATCGATATCAGCGATGGATTGCTCGGTGATTTGGGACATATGTTGAAGCGCTCGAATGTGGGCGCCATCATTGGCACCGATTGGATTGAAGAGAGTCCTGCAATAAGTGCAGACATGCAAGAACTTACATTGAACAAACGCATGGAGTTTGCACTGGCAGGCGGTGACGATTACGAGTTGTTGTTTACCGCTCCTGCTGATCAACACGAATGGGTGATGCAAGCCGCAAGCGACACGGACACCCCCGTCACACTCATCGGTGAAATCACGTACAAGTTGGGTTTAAACATTATTGACGCGCAAGGCGTTGCCATTTCTCGTCGCTTTGCTTCTTTCAATCACTTTTCATCATGATCAATCGCCGCTTTGTCACCTCTCACCCTGCGCATTTGATTGCATTGGGTTTTGGTTCGGGCTTGAGTCAATTCGCACCAGGTACTGCGGGCACCTTGTGGGCGTGGGTTTCTTTTTTGGTGATGCAATTGTTTTTATCAACCACGCAATTGGCGTGTGTGATTGTTGTTGCAACTTTTGTGGGGTGGTGGGCTTGTACCAAAACAGCAGCGAATCTCATCGACAAAGATCCAGGCGTGATTGTGATCGATGAAATTGTTGCGTTTTGGTTGATCCTATTGTTTTGGATGCCTGCAGGGTTTTGGGCACAGTTTGCAGCGTTTGTGATTTTTAGAATTTTGGATGCGGCAAAGCCAGGCCCCGTGGGTTGGGCCGATCGGTATTTTCATGGATGGGGATGGCGCGGTGGTTGGGGCATCATGTTTGATGATTTGGTCGCCGCTTTTTGTACGCTTTTAATTTTGTCTTTGTGGCAGGCAACACGATGAACACAATCAACATGGATGACGTTGGGAAAACTTTGTTACACCGAGGATGGATGCTTGCAACTGCAGAGAGTTGCACGGGTGGCCTCATCAGCGCGCGTTGCACAGAAGTGTCGGGTTCTAGCAATTGGTTTGAACGCGGTTTTGTCACCTACTCCAATGATGCCAAACATGAAATGCTCGGTGTAGGTAGCGCACTCATTGAACAACAAGGCGCTGTGAGTGAACAAGTCGCACACGCCATGGCATTGGGCGCATTGCGTCACTCCAAAGCGCAAGTATCGTTGGCTGTCACGGGTGTTGCAGGACCAACGGGTGGCAGTAAAGATAAACCTGTAGGTACAGTTTGGTTTGCATGGGCAATACCCAGAGACACAGGTCCGACATTGGGTGCAGAAACCGCATGGATCAAAAGCGAGCGGCAAATTTTTTCGGGTGATCGACTAGCTGTGCGTGATGCCACTGTTAAACATGCACTTCATACATTGATTCAATTATTGGGGCATCCATGAGCAATTGGTTTAGCGGATTTGACAAACACATCGCACATGTCAATGGTGTTGATATTTGTTATCGCGCGGGCGGTAAAGTGAGTGAAAAACCTTTGTTATTGATACACGGCGCACCACAAACACATGCGATGTGGCATCGCGTGGCTCAATTGTTAAAAAATGATTTTTATTTGGTGATGCCCGATTTGCGTGGCTATGGCGACTCGAGTCACACAACCGGATTGAGCGACCACAGCAATTACAGCAAACGCATGATGGCGCAAGATTTTGTGCAATTAATGACGCAATTGGGGTTTGGAAAATTTGATGTGAGCGGCCATGATCGTGGTGGACGCGTCACACATCGCTTGTGCTTGGATCACGCGTCACGCGTGCTGCGTGCAACCGTTCTTGACATTGCCCCCACACTGGATATGTACAACGGCACCACCATGGCATTTGCGACGGCTTACTATCATTGGTTTCATTTGATACAACCCTCGCCCACGCCCGAGTTCATGATTGGCGGCAACCCCAAAGCATATTTACATTCCAAATTAGGTGGATGGGGCGCCAAAGGTTTGTCGCATTTAGAACCCGAAGCTTATGCAGAATACGAACGCGTGTTTTGTTTGCCCCCATTGCAAGATGGCGGCTTGATGCAAACCGTTCACACGATTTGTGAAGATTACCGCGCCAGCGCCAGCATCGATTTAGAACACGACAAAGAAAGTCGCGCCAAAGGCGAAAAAATCAATTGTGATTTGCAAGTTTTGATTGGTGGCAACAGTGTGCTGGAGCGATTGTTCAAAGCCGACGCGTTGTGGAAGGCGCAATGCAAAGGCCGCGTTGAAACACACGTATTGCCTTGCGGCCATTACATCCCCGAAGAATTACCACACGAGACTGCGCAACTTTTAATGGCTTGGCACGCTTGATGTCGAGACGGTCTGCCAAACTTTTTTGACACTCACACCCAAACGCGAGAGTCGATTGGTTAATCGCAATACTTGTTTGTCTTTGCTAATTAGCTGCGCGGTGTGCACCACACTCAAGTCAATAAACTTTTGATCGTCTGCATCTTTGCAAATATAAGGTGCGCGTTGTGCATCTTCTTTGATATGCGCATATTGGTCGAATAACGCCATCACGTCTTGCGCCGTTTGATTAGAAAACTCTCTTCTTTTTAAAATATGCGGATAGTCTAAAACGCGCAGTAACTCTTCACGCATCGATGCAGTGGCCAGCCACGTGACTTGTTGCGCTTGCAGCGCTTGCCAAAGCTCTTGCGCGTGCGGGTCTTGATACACCCACAAATCCAACACCACGTTGGTATCAATGACCAGTTGCATCAAACGCGGCTACTTTTCGTTTGGAACCCGCCACCATTTCAATTTTAAAAAGACGGCATTCAATCGGACCATTCCACATCGGGACACGACGCGACTCTTTAAGTCTCATGCGACCCGGTAGCTTTAAGTCGGGCGTTAACACCCACGCCGTCCATCCAGAATAATTTTTCTTCCAATGGCTTGCAAGTTGACTAAAAAAATCCCCACCATCATCGACTTCTGCGATTTGTCGCGCACCTGCAATACCTGCGGCTTCTATGCGTTCGCCATAAGGAGGATTGACCAACATCAATCCTGCACGCTCACTTGGCGCCATGCGTTGCAATGCGTCTCCGCCACGAAACTCCACAGCGTCGGATACGCCAGCACGCTCGGCGTTGCGCATTGCAAAATCAACCATTCGAAATGACACATCGCTACCAAATACGGGCGCCATCGGTGCGCATTGCTGTGCGCGCGCTTCGTCTTGTAATTGCTTCCAAACATGCGAGTCAAATAATTTTAATTTTTGAAATCCAAAATTTCTAAGCAACCCAGGTGCGATGCGGCACGCAATTTGTGCGGCTTCAATTGAGATCGTGCCACTGCCACAACACGGGTCATACACCGGCATGCCTTGCTCGCAACCCGATGGCACACCTGGATCATTCATGCTCCAACCGCTTGCCACCAACATGGCGGCTGCCAATGTTTCTTTGAGTGGCGCGTCGCCTTTGTCTTCTCGCCATCCGCGTTTAAATAATGGCTCACCCGATGTATCCAAATACAAAGTCGCTAAATGCTCGGTTAAGTGTACGTGCACGCGCACGATTGGATAACGCGTATCCACATCGGGCCTGATACCTGTTTTGTCACGAAAACGATCGGCGATTGCATCTTTGACTCGCAGCGCTGCAAAATTCAAACTCTTGAGTGGGCTGTGTTGAGCAGTTATATCGATTTTGAAAGAGTCTTGCGCGGTAAACCACATCTCCCACGCCACTTGTTGCGCCGATTCGTAAATGTGATCTTCGTTGGCATAGTTGCCGTGCGCAACTTGAATCAACACGCGTTGCGTGAGTCGACTGTATAAATTGATGCGCATGGCTTCGCGCCAAGACGCTTGCAACATCACACCTCCGCGCATCACGCGCATGTCTTCGGGCTTGGACGATGTGATGCGTGCAATCTCCAAAGCCAAATAAGCCTCGACACCTGCTGCGCAGGGCATGAATAATTGAAGAGCGTTCACAGTGTTTTTCTTAAATTGGTCGGTGCAATACGAAGAGCTTCGCGGTATTTGGCAATGGTGCGGCGTGCGCAATCGATGCCTTGCTCTTTAAGCATATCGGAGAGTTGATTATCGGACAAAGGCTTTTTGGGATTTTCGCTGGCAATGAATTGTTTAATGAGTGCACGCACTGCCGTGCTTGATGCGTTGTTGCCACTCTCAGTTCCCAAACCAGAGCCAAAAAAGTATTTGAGCTCAAATGTACCCATCGGCGTCGAAATATATTTGGATGTGGTCACGCGACTGATGGTGGATTCGTGCAATCCGAGTTCATCTGCAATTTCTCGAAGCACCATGGGCTTCATAGCCAACTCGCCATGCACAAAGAAGTTTTTTTGCCTTTGTGCGATAGCGTCACTCACACGCAAAATTGTTTCAAACCGTTGTTGAATATTTTTGATCATCCAACGTGCTTCTTGCAAGCGCTGTTGCAATCCCGATTGACTCTCGCCTTTGCCACTCGATTTGAGCGCGTTGGCATAAATATCATTGACACGCAACTTGGGCATCACCTCGGGGTTGAGTTGAACTCGAAATTTGGGTGCGCCAGTTTTATCTACGCCTTGATGCAAAACAAAAACATCGGGAACGATGACGTTGCGTTCTACATCGACAAAACGTCTGCCGGGCTTGGGCTCTAAGCGAGCAATCAATGCCATTGCTAACTTGACGCGCTCTTCGGTTTCGCTCACCGCAAGCGCCATTCGTTTGTAATCGCGCTTGGCCAATAAGTCGAGGGATTGTTGAGCAATCGCGAGGGCTGTATCAATGATGGCTTGCGCTTGGTTGTTAGGCGCGACCATCGCTTTGATTTGCAAACTCAAACACTCGGATAAGTTACTTGCGCCCACGCCTGTGGGCTCCAAACTTTGTAGCAGTCGTTTGGCAACTTCAAAGCGATGCTCAAGTTCTTCTACTTGTTCTAAATCTTCGCCCGCCAAACCTTCTGCAAGAGAGCGCAAGGTGTCTTCTAAATAACCATCGTCATTGAGTGATTCAATTAAAAAGCGCAACGCCGCTTTATCGACTTCATCGAGTCTAAGAGACAAAGCTTGTCGATGTAAAAAATCTGAAAGCGATTCTTGCGATCTTGCAAACTCCGAGGCTTCTGCAACGTCTTCGCGATCGTTGTTATTTTTTTTGGCGGGTGCGTCGCCGCCCCATTCGGTATCGTCAACGGCAAAGTCAACGCTGCCGTCTCCATCCCAACTCTCTGCAATTCCATCGGCCTCGGGCGTTGTGTCTGATGCAGGCGTGTCAACTCTGATTTCTGTGACGCGATCAAGTGGGTTATCCCACGTGTCGCTGGATTCTACGGCTTCATCATCTTTTTGAATAGGTTTCATGATGCGTGCCTCATGCGATTACATTCGGAAATGTTCGCCGAGATAGACTCGACGCACATCTGCGTTTTCAACAATTTCGGCGGGCGTGCCTTGGGCTAATACGCGACCTTCACTGATGATGCACGCGTGATCACAAATGCCTAATGTTTCGCGCACATTGTGATCGGTGATCAATACACCAATTCCGCGTGATTTTAAAAATCCAATGATGCGTTGAATTTCAATCACAGCGATGGGATCGATTCCAGCAAAGGGCTCATCTAACAATATAAAAAGCGGCTGTGTGGCCAATGCGCGTGCGATTTCAACGCGCCTGCGTTCACCACCCGACAAAGACATGGCGGGCGAATCGCGCAAATGTTCAACACGCAAGTCATTGAGCAAGGATGTGAGTCGCTCTTCAATCGCAGGCGAAGTCAACGGTTTGCCCGTCTCATCGTTTTGTAATTCCAATACGGCGCGCACGTTTTCTGCAACATTGAGTTTGCGAAAAATGGAAGCCTCTTGCGGCAAATAACTCAAACCCAAACGTGAGCGGCGATGAATCGGTAAATGTTCAATCGATTGCCCATCTATGGAGATGCGACCTTGATCGGCACGAACTAATCCAACGATCATATAAAACGAAGTGGTTTTACCTGCACCATTGGGACCTAAAAGACCCACCACTTCACCGCGATCAACGCCAACAGATACATCGTGAACTACGGTTCGACTGCCATAGGTTTTTTTGAGGCCCATGGCTTCGAGTCGACTCAAACGCGCTCCTTGCACAGGGTCACTGGGCATGCGTGCGTTCAAGGCTTGTCCTCTTTTTTCTTGGGCGTTAAAACAGCGCGGATGCGCCCTGTTGATGGTCCTGCAAGCGCACTTTTTCCATCAACCATGAATTGATCGGTGAGGTTTTCGTAAACAATGCGTTGGCCGTGCATCTCATCGCTGAGTTCAGTTCCGCGATAACGCCTAAGTTCAGAGCGTTGAATAAGCGTGACGCGATCTGCTTTGCCGTCGTACTCAATGCGATCGGCTTCGCCCTCCATCCATTCGTTGAGGCCTTCTCTTTTTTGTCTGTAAAACGCACGTTCGCCTGGGGGCGGCGTCATCACACCGTATTGATAGCCTTCGGGATCTTGTCTAACTTCTAATAACGCGCCTCTCAGGATGAGCGTGCCCTTGGTAGCAACGACGCGACCTTTAAAAATACTGATTTGTTTGAGTTCGTCGTGATCGAGACGATCGGCCTCGATATTCATGGGTTTGTCGCGGTCGGCCTTTTCTGCCCATATAGATAAAGGCACCATAAGCAGAACTAAACCCAATAAGGAAAAGATTGTTTTATTCAAGGCACGAAAATTGCCGTTTTAGTCAGCCCCGATTGTAGTGCCAGCCAACCGAGTTTTAAAAATCTTTTATTTGCCTTTTCTGACCTCGGCCAATAGGTAGTTAACCACTTGCAAGGCTTTTTCCATACTGCCTGCTAAGGAGCCGTCTGTATAGAAGCGACCCGCCACACCTAAAGCTGGGACGCCTTCGACGTTGAAGGCCTCTTGCAATTGAGCCGCTTGTCTGGCTTTGCCGCTGATGGTGAACGAATTGAACAAATCCATAAAAGCTTTGCGATCCAAGCCATTTTTTTCGGCCCAAGTAATGATTGCGTCGCCACTGGCCAAGTTTTGTTTTTCCACATGAATGGCATAAAAAAGTTTGGCGTGGTGTGTTTCAAGTTTTTTGAGCGCTTCGAGGACGTAATATACTTTTTGTTGCGGCTCAAAACTCTCTCTGAATCGAACGGGTGCACGTTTAAAGTCAACATCTTTGGGCAATGCTTTGAGCCAATTGGCCAAAGTAGGCTCAAACGCATTGCAATGCGGACAGCTGTACCAAAAAAACTCAACCACTTCGAGTTTTCCTTTTGCCTCAGTTGCAACGGGCTTATCTAGTATTAAATAATCTTTGCCTGCCACAGGTGCGGCGCCTTGTGCACTTGTCATTCCTGTCGTGGCACTGGCCAATGCGGCAATTGAAAAATCGCGTCTTTTCATAATTTACCTTTCAGGTCTATACGTTTTTATCGCTGTATCCGTACCAATGCAGTTTCTACTTTGTTAGATTTGAGTTTGTCTTGTATTTTTTCGGCGTCTTCACGCGTATCAAACGGCCCAATGCGCACGCGAAACACACTGCGGCCCCCTTGCTCTCGCTCACTGACCTTTGCATCGTAGCCATTGAGCGACAGCTTAGCTCGTTGCGACTCGGCCTCTTCGGGCGTTCGAAATGCACCCGCTTGCACATAATAGTTAAAAGGATCTGCGCCTGCTTTGCTGCGCGCCAAGTCCCCTAAAGGATCGGTGCCTTCAGCGCTAGCGGGCGGATTATTTGCATCGGGTGGTGGCAAAACACCCGATGGTGTTTTTTCTTTTTCTGGATCTACAGCGCTTTTGACGGGATTTTTCCCATACAAAGGCGCGTTCGGATCCCAATCTTTGTTTTTCTTTTCTTCGGCGGCGTCTTGATCGGCCGAGCGACTCAAACCTTTGTTTAAAAACGGAATCGGCACCTTGGTGACATAAATGGCCACGCTCAAAGCAATGAGCAAACCAACGACCATTCCCAAAATAAAGCCAACCAAGGTTCCACCCTTTTGGGTGTTGTTAGTTTTAAAAGATGGCGAAGTATTGGATTTCATAAATAAGTCGTCAGAGTTTACATGCGAGTGGGTGCAGACACACCCAAAATTGCTAATCCATTGTGCAAGACTTGTGCGGTAGCTGCGACCAATGAGAGTCGGGCTTTTTGTAAGGCTGGATCATCAACCAAAATTCTTTCGGCATCATAATAACTGTGATACATCGCGGCTAAATCGCGCAAATAAAACGTGACATCATGGGGTGCGAAATCTTTACACGCCGCAGTAAGCATAGCAGGGTATTTTGCTATTTGCAACATCAAGGCTTGCGCTTGTGGGGATGTTAAATGCGATACATCGGCGCTATGAAGTTGCTCAATTTTAGCGCCTGTTTTTTCTTGCCATATTTGCAAAACTGAACAAATACGCGCATGCGCATATTGAACGTAATAAACAGGATTGTCATTGTTTTGTGCGAGTGCTAAATCAACATCAAACACATATTCGGTATCGGGCTTTCTGCTGAGCAAGAAAAAACGCACCGCATCTTTGGAGGTCCATTCAATTAAGTCTCGCAAGGTGACATAACTGCCTGCGCGTTTTGAAATTTTAACCTCTTGCCCACCCCGCATCACACGCACCATGGTGTGCAACACATAATCGGGATAACCGTTGGGTATTTTTAATTGCTTGAGATTGGATGCCGCTTGCAAACCCGCACGCACGCGAGCGATGGTGCCGTGATGATCCGTGCCTTGTATATTTACTACCTTAGAAAAACCACGCTCCCATTTGGCCAAATGGTAGGCAACATCAGGAACAAAATAGGTATAGGTTGAATCGGATTTGCGCATGACGCGATCTTTGTCGTCGCCGAAATCGGTGGAGCGAAGCCACAATGCACCTTCACTCTCATAAGTGTGACCCGATTTTTTGAGATTGTCGACGGCTTGTTCAACTCGACCACTGGAGTAAAGACTCGACTCCAAATAGTATTGATCGAATCGAACGTCAAATGCTTTTAAATCTAAATCTTGTTCGTTTCGTAAATAAGCCACGGCAAACTCACGAATATTATCGAGGTCATCGATCTGTGCATTGGCTTGAAACGTTCTGTCATCGGACACCACTGTTTTGCCAGCCAAAAAATCTTGCGCTATATCGTTGATGTAATCACCGTTGTAAGCGGCCTCTGGCCACTGAGCATCACTTGGCTTGAAACCCTTAGCACGCAGCTGCGTGCTTTGTGCCAGGGTGTTGATTTGCACACCCGCGTCGTTGTAATAAAACTCACGATGCACTTGCCAACCTTGTGTTTCAAACAAATGACAAATCGCGTCGCCCAGTGCTGCTTGTCGACCATGCCCAACGTGCAATGGGCCTGTGGGATTGGCAGAAACAAACTCGACCAAAACACGTTGCGAATTTTTTTGTTGATACCCATATTGCGCATGTGCTCGCAAAACTTCTTGAATGACTTGTTGCTTAGCGCTGGGTTTGAGTCGCAGATTGATAAATCCTGGGCCTGCTATGTCGATGCTTTCAATCCATTGCTGGCCCGCAGTACTCGCCAACAAATCTGTTTTGATGGTTTCGGCCACTTGCCGAGGGTTTTGCTTCAGAGCCTTGGCCAGTTGCATGGCCGCCGTGATCGCCCAATCTCCGTGAGCGGCCACCTTGGGTGACTCAAACACAGCTTTATTGGATGATCCGCTGGCGAGCTTTTCGAGAGACTCGGATAAAGCCTCTAATAATTGTTGCTGAACGATACGCATGCAATGATTTTACGCCTGAGTCTCAATGACATTAAACTGCCTGATATGAATTTAAAAACCCAACGACCATGGCGTGAGATATTTTCGCATCTGTCGCCCGCTTGGTTCGTCCCAATCATGGGTTGGTGCGGTTTGAGTTTAATATGGCTTCAAGCGCCGCCTTTGGGTGGACTCAATCAACTTTTATTTCAAAGTTTTGCCTTGTTTGCTTGGGGCTTGACTCTGATTATTTACAGCGCTTATTTATTTCGGACGATTCGATTTTTTGATCGAGTTGTGAATGATTTAAAGCACCCTGGCATCCAAGCGATGTTTGGTGCTTTTCCTATTTCTTTGCTTTTGATCGCCGCGACTTGTTGGAATTGGTTTCATGTTGCATATTCATGGATTGTTTTTATTTGGATCGCAGGTGCACTATTGGAATTAGCCGCGACGGTATGGCTTGTTTTTTTGTGGTCAAAGATTAAAACATCTCAAGGACTGCAAACCTTCTCGCCATTGATATTTATTCCTGTTGCAGGCCATGTGATTGTTCCCTTGGCAGGAATGCCACTGGGCTTTGAGTTATGGTCGATGATTCAATTTGCACTCGGTTTGTTTTTGTGGCCTATCGGTCTGGTGTTGATTGCTTGGCGCATCAAAAAAATTGGGGCTTGGCCTGAAGTGATGTCACCCACTTGGTTTATTTTGGTTGCACCGCCATCCATGATGGGCATTTATTTTTTCAATTGGCAATCGCCGATTTTTGTTTATTTGACATTTGGACTGATTGCTTTACTCAGTTTGTGTTGGGCGATTTTTCAACTGCCACGTATTGTTCAATTGCCTTTTGATATGCCGCATTGGGCGATGAGTTTTCCATTAACGGCGTTTACGAGTTTGGCTTTGCTGATCAATCGAGATGCAAATTTATCTTGGCTACATTTTACGGCCATTGCGCTTTTGATCACAAGCACCATAGTCATCATTGGACTGACGCTTTTCACATTTTGGGGGCTTTATCTGGGCCGGTTATTGGCGCACCGAACTTGAATTTAAACTATAACCTTTTCGATCAACCTTTATTTTTAACCTAAGAGAATTTTCATGACCGATCGCGTATCTATTCATCACCTCCAAGTTGCAACGTCTTTGTATCAATTCATAGAAACGCAAGTACTGCCTGCCACAGGTTTGGTTCATGATGCATTTTGGCGAGATTTTGATGCTTTGGTGACTGATTTGGCCCCACAAAATCTGCTGCTGTTGGCACAACGCGAACGTTTGCAGACTGCGATGGACGATTGGCATCGCGCCAACCCAGGCCCCATCAAAAATGCTAAGGCCATGAAGGAATACCGCAGATTTTTAAGTCAAATTGGATATTTGGTGAACGAGCCGCGCACAGCCACCATCACCACAAAAAATGTAGACGCTGAGTTAGCAAGCCTCGCAGGCCCTCAATTGGTGGTACCCATTTTGAATGCACGCTACGCTCTGAATGCGGCCAATGCAAGATGGGGCTCTTTGTACGACGCGCTCTATGGTACTGATGCCATTTCAGAAAGCAATGGTTGCGAAAATACAAATCAATACAACCCCAAGCGTGGCGCACGCGTTATTGAATATTGCAGATATGTACTCGATCGTTGCGCTCCACTCAAAAAAGGCTCGCACATTGATAGCACGCATTACTCAATCAAAGCGGGTCAGTTAGTCGTCAAACTTAAAAACGGCAGCAGCACTGGTTTACTCAACGGCAAACAATGCGTGGGCTTTCAAGGTGAGGCCAGTGCGCCTTCATCTGTTTTATTTGTTCACAACGGCTTGCATCTCGATTTACAAATCAACAAATCGCACGACATTGGCAAAACAGATCCTGCAGGTGTGTGTGATTTAGTTGCAGAATCTGCACTATCAACTATTTTGGATTTGGAAGATTCGGTGGCTGTTGTGGACGCAGAAGATAAAGTCCTCGCTTATTCTAATTGGTTGGGTATCTTGCAAGGCACACTCACCGAAGTCGTTCAAAAAGGCACGAATAGTTTTACGCGCACTCTCAACGCTGACCGTGTATACACCAAAATTTCTGGCAAAGGAGCAGTGTCACTTCATGGTCGCTCTTTGTTGTTTGTGCGCAATGTCGGTCACCTCATGACCAATCCAGCAATTTTGTACAGCGACTCGGATGGGCGTCATTACGAAATTCCTGAAGGGATTTTGGATGCGGTTATCACTACGGCCATTGCCATGGTTGATTTACAAAAGAAAAAGGATGCGCCAATTCGCAACAGCAGAACAGGCAGTGTTTATATTGTCAAACCTAAAATGCATGGCCAGCAAGAAGTTGCATTTGCGGATACGCTGTTTGCGCGTGTAGAAAAAATGTTGGGCCTCGCGCCATCAACGGTCAAACTCGGCATCATGGACGAGGAAAGAAGAACCAGCGTCAACCTCAAAGCATGCATCATGGCTGCCAAGTCGCGCGTTGCATTCATCAACACGGGGTTTTTAGATCGCACAGGAGACGAGATGCATACCTGCATGCAAGGTGGGGCTGTACTTCGTAAAGGCGATATGAAATCAAGCGCATGGTTGCAAGCCTATGAAAAAAATAATGTGCTGATTGGCTTGCAATGCGGCTTGCGTGGTCGTGCGCAAATTGGCAAAGGCATGTGGGCTATGCCCGATTTAATGGCCGACATGCTTAAACAAAAGTTGGTCCATCCCATGGCAGGTGCAAACACGGCTTGGGTGCCCAGCCCAACCGCAGCCACCTTGCACGCCATGCATTACCACCAAGTGAATGTAGGTGATTTACAAAAAAAGATGGAAAAAGATTTTGCAAAGCAAGCTTCAAAAGCATTGCGCGAAGACATCTTGAATCATTTGCTCTCGTTTCCTATCGCAGAGCAAACCACTTGGTCAGCACAAGATATTCAAAACGAACTTGATAACAACGCACAAGGCATATTGGGTTATGTCGTGCGTTGGATTGATCAAGGCGTGGGTTGCTCGAAGGTGCCCGACATTCATGGTGTTGGTTTGATGGAAGACCGCGCAACACTGCGCATCAGCAGTCAACACATCGCCAATTGGATGGAACATGGTATTTGCTCGGCTGATCAAGTGAAACAAACCATGCGGCGTATGTCCGCTGTGGTCGATTCACAAAATGCATCAGACCCGATTTACCAAAAAATGGCGGGGCGCTTCGATCAAAGCGCCGCATACCAAGCCGCATGCGATTTGGTATTCAAAGGCAATGAACAACCTAGTGGTTATACCGAGCCTTTGCTTCATGCTTGGCGACTGAAAGTAAAAGCGGCGCATTAAAATTGTCTGCCAAAAGTAAGTTACTTACCTCAGATTCAGATAATACGTTCCAATCTGAACAAAATGTTTTGCCATTTCAACTTCTATTTTTTCCTTATCTTTAGATTTCAATAACGATTCTTATTATTAATTTCTAGTTCCAAAGCTTTTTTTGGAAAACATATTTTCCAATTGAGGATATTTAGATCCGCCAGCCTTGATGGTTTGTGTTTGTTTTTGAGCCTTGAGAGTATTTGCTCCATGCTGACCCAATTGGTCGACGGCTACATGCTCGGCCTTATTAAGTGCAATCTGTAAATTTAAATATATATCTTCAATTTTAATTGAAGCATCTGTAATTTCTGGGCTTCCGCCTCTTTCGATGTTGGCTTCAAGATGCTTACCCAATGTAATAGTGAACTCAGGCATGGTGAAACCACTTGCAAAGGAAACAATTTTTTGTTTTTCTGCCTTTAAAATCTTGATAAATTTCAGGTTTTCCAAGCTTACTTGGGAGGTGTATAGCTTGCATATCTAACGTCCTCAAAGTACATTCAATATCATTCTGGTGTCTTTATATACAACTTCAATCAAGTCATCCTATTCATCTTTTAAATTTGGAGGGACGGATGATTCTTTTAATTTATTCAATAGAGTAAGTTTGCGAACGTCATTGAGCCGTTTATTTTTTCGATTCACGAGATCATCGCGCCCTTCACAACATAAATCTCCATCCAACACATCCATCGCTTTTAAACGCACAAGTAGTTCTCAATATGTCATCAGATTATTTAGATTGACTGCAGGTGCTTTTGTATGATAAGTGTTCAGTATTTACCCAAAAAATGACGTGGTTTTTGTTTCTTCTTGATTTTTTTAACTTCTTCGTTCACGCAGTCTCGGGGGTCAAGCGTAATTATTTGAGTACCTTCATTAACAATCTGACCGTATTTTGATGTTCCTTACGTACCAGTTTCTTCCATTTCTGTTCTTTTATTAAGATAAAGGTAGTGAGAGAAAATTAAATAAAGTTCGTTTTATTTTTTTATTAAGAGATTCGATGTCGCAACAATTGCGCGATGTGTCGACCGCTTTGATTAACGATCGTCCACCATTTGGAAAATGATGGTTGCAAAATTTCTTGATGCGGCCAAAGTTTGGGTGGGTTGTACAACTGCCAATTCACATTTTTCCAATTGACGACACGCGGATGAATCCAAGCTTGAACCACTTTGGTGCTGGTCAATGCCGCGCTCAATTGCTCGGCCGATACAAAAAAAAGATGCGGAGTTATGGCTTGCATGCGTTGTGAGACAAAATGCCACCGCATATCGCTCCAAGGATGTTGCGCATGAAACTCTAGACATGACACAGCTAGCTTGATGGTGTCGCAAGGGGTATCGGGCGGCAACTCTCCCAAACTCCACGGATGAATCAAAACCACTTTTTGATCGCCAACCAATTGTTCCAATTCTGAAATATCATTTTTAAATATGCCTTGTGGTGGTTCGCTGGTGAGCGGTGGAATTTCTACGTGCGGCATTTTGGGCGGCTTTTGCGTAAACATGGCACGACTCGTTGCGATCATCTCGATCATGTCCATGTCTTGATCAATCACGGTATTGGGGCTTAGCCAAGACAGCGGTGCAAATTTTGAAATCATTTCTGCGTTGTATAAATATGGCTTTGAACTTCCCGTACCGGCCACCCACTGCCAACTCAAATGATTGCTAGCAATATCGCCATCCAACAAAAAACCATACAACCAATTGGCACCTGCAAGCCAATGAATCTTGCGAATATGGATTAAATAACTGGCCAACCACAAACGTGCATGATTGTGCAAGTAACCAGTCATATACACCATGCGTATCGATTGATCAATAACGGGCACACCCGTCATACCTTTTTTAATATCCTCTGGAATTTCTGTTTCGTAGGCATCATCGGGTAATGGGCCTGGATGCAAATTTTTGTAGATGTCGTCACCCAAATGTGAATGGACATGCTGAAAGTATTCGCGCCATCCCAATTCGTATATAAATTTATTTTGAACACCTAAGCGATGGCGCTTGTATAAACTGTCTGCTACTTGAGGAATGCTTAAAAATCCATGCGTAATATATGGCGACAAACGAGAGACCGCGCCTTCAAGGTGACTGCGTGTTTGCGCATACTGGAAGGGGTGAACCAAAGATAAACGGTTTAAAGCCTCTTCGATATTCGAGGGAAACCATTCTTCAGCGATTGACGTATTTTGTGACAACTGCAACGCCTTTTTGTTATTAAATCACGTTTGTAACGATTGTTCCAATGCGTCCATAAACATAGCGGCAACGTCAAAACCTGTTTGATCCATGATTTCTCGAAAACAAGTCGGGCTGGTTACATTGACTTCGGTTAAAAACTGTCCAATCACATCCAAGCCAACCAACAATAATCCTCGACTCATTAGCAAGGGGCCGAGTTCTTTGGCAATGGTTTGATCGCGCACACTTAATGGCTTTGCAACACCTTTGCCGCCCGCCGCCAAATTGCCACGCACTTCACCACCTTGAGGAATTCTGGCCAAACAGTAAGGCACTGCTTGCCCGCCGATGACCAATACACGTTTGTCGCCTTGTTCGATATCAGGAATGAATCTTTGGACCATGATAGTTTGTGCACCATCGCGATTGAGTGTTTCGATCACAGAACCCAGGTTGAGGCCATCGGCTTTAACGCGAAAAATTCCCATGCCACCCATGCCATCGAGCGGTTTCAAAATAATATCTTGATGTTGCGCATGAAAATCACACACGTCTTGCGCACGTCTAGTCACCAACGTGGGGCTGATCCATTTTGAAAACTCCATGATGGCGAGTTTCTCGGGGTGATTGCGCAAAGCGCGTGGGTTATTGAACACGTGTGCACCTTCGGTCTGTGCTCGCTCTAACAAATGCGTTGCATAAAAATATTCACTGTCAAAGGGCGGATCTTTTCTCATCACCACCGCTTGCAAATCAGCCAAGTTTTTTTGCTCTGTTTTGATCAAGTCATACCAAGGGTCGGAGTTTCCATTGAGATGGATTTGTTGCATGAGTGAGTTGACTCTTCGTGAACTCTCCCAACTGATATCGGCAGGCTCACACGCCCATATTTGATAGCCGCGTTTTTGAGCTTCGCGCATCATCACAAAGGTGGTGTCTTTGTAAATTTTAAAAGTGGACAAGGGGTCCACAATAAACAGAATGGATTTCATCAAATTTCGATCTTGCTGCCCATCTCAACGACCGCATTACTGGGCAAGTTAAGAAAGTCTGCGGCAGCACTTGCATTGAGATGCATTTGTGCAAAAAGTTTTTCACGCCACTGCGCCATGCCGCCGCCCACGGTGGGAACGATGGAGTCTCGAGACAAGAAATAACTCGTGTTCATCGGGCACATATCACAACCACGTGCTTTTAATGCAGTTAGTGCACTGGGCACATCGGGGTCGTTTTTGAATCCGTAGTTGATGGTGACGGCCCAACAGTCGTGGCCCAATGAATCAACTTCTAGTCGCTTCTCCAAACCAATCCAAGGTACTTCATGGCTTCGAACGGTGACAAACAAATTGGTTGCGTGTAATATTTTGTTGTGTTTGAGATTATGAAGCATGGCATTGGGTACGATACTACTTTCTGATGTGAGGAAAACGGCTGTGCCTTCAACGCGAGTAGGTGGGTCTAAAAAAATAGAATCCAAAAAATCTTTGAGCGGCATCGCGTCTTCGCGTTGCTTGCGATGCAACAACTCGCGACCATCGCGCCAAGTGAGCATGATGATGAGCACCACACCGCCGATCAGCAAGGGGAACCAACCGCCATCGGCAAGCTTGAGTAAGTTGGATGCCCAAAACGCAAAGTCAAACACAAAAAATACCGATGTACTTAATATGCAAAGCCATAATGGATATTTCCAACTGTAGCGAATGACATAAAAAGTCAAAATTGTGGTGATGAGCATATCGGTACACACGGCAATGCCGTAAGCAGCCGCCAAGTTGCTCGATGATTTAAATAAAACAACGGCCAAGACAATCGTTGCAAACAAACCCCAATTCACCAATGGAATATAAATTTGTCCTGTGTCTCGCACGCTGGTGTGATGGATTTGTAAGCGCGGCAAAAAGCCCAACTGAATGACTTGTTTGGTGACGCTGAACGCACCAGAAATTAACGCCTGCGATGCAATCACTGTAGCTGCAGTGGCCAATACAACTAATGGGATAAGCGCCCAATCAGGGGCCATCATGAAAAATGGATTTTTTACTGCCTCGGGATTACTTAATAACAAAGCGCCTTGTCCGAAATAATTGAGCGTAAGCGCGGGCATCACAATTGAAAACCATGCGAGACGAATCGGTTTTTTACCGAAATGCCCCATGTCGGCATACAAAGCTTCACCGCCGGTTACGCACAACACCACGGCGCCTAAAATAATAAAGGTGGTGCCAGGGTCGTTCCATATGAATCGAATCGCATAGTGCGGACTAATCGCCCACAAAATTGCTGGCTCTGTAGCGATATGGTAGATACCCAATACAGAAATTGTCGCAAACCAAACCAAGGTGATAGGACCGAAAAATTTGCCAATACCACCCGTTCCTCTTTTTTGTACCAAGAATAGACAAAACAAAATCACTAAAGTCAGTGGCACCACATACTTCACGAATTTTGGAGATATCACCTCGAGGCCTTCAACAGCCGATAAAACAGAAATGGCGGGTGTGATCACGCCATCGCCATAAAAAAGGCAAGTGCCGAAAATTCCGACCACCAACAAAACACTTCGAAGCTTGGGCTTGTCTTTGACGGAGGATGAAGCCAACGCAAGCATCGCTACCAATCCACCTTCGCCGTTGTTGTCGGCCCTCAATACCAAGGTGACGTATTTAATGGAAACAATAACAGTAAGCGTCCAGAAAAAGATGGACAAGATGCCATAAATATTGTCGAGCGTGAATTCGACATGCCCTGATCCAAAAACTTCCTTGACTGCATAAAGAACAGAAGTACCGATGTCACCATAGACAACACCGATTGCGCCAAGTGTGAGTCCTGCTAAAGACGATTTGGATTGTGACATTTTTAAAAAAATCCTTTGGCTGATCGATTAATCATAAATTTCTGCGTCGGGGTCAGTGGCCTCTAACTCATACGATGCGGAAAGCATCGCGAGTCGACCAATCACTCCATACATATAAAAACGGTTGGGCGCGCTCGCACCTGCTTTGGCACCCGGCTGTGGCGTATGAGCGCTTTGCTCAAACGCCAAGGGCACAAAGCTTGCTCCCGGCGCATTGAGATTCTCGTCAATGCCGCGCTCTGCATGGATGCGGTAAAAACCACCCACGACATAGCGATCCATCATATAAACAACGGGCTCTGCAACGGCATCGTTCATACGCTCGTACGTAAGAACACCTTCTTGAATAATCACGTCGTTGACGGTTTGTCCGTCTTTGATCACGCTCATCTTGTTGCGAGTTTTGCGATTCATTGCATCCAACTCTTTAACGTCGCGAACCGTCATGATGCCCATGCCATAAGTGCCGTTATCGGCCTTCACTACAACAAACGGTTTTTCTTGAATACCATACTCTTTGTATTTGCGTTTGATTTTGGTGAGCAACGTGTCCACGTGCGAGGTGAGACATTCCATGCCTGTACCTTGCGCAAAATCAACTTCGCCGCATTGTGCAAACATCGGGTTAATAAGCCATGGATCGATACCTAGCAACCTACCAAACCGTTTGCTCACCTCTTCGTAGCTTGCAAAGTGATTGCTTTTTCGTCTCACGCTCCATCCAGCGTGCAAGGGCGGCAATAAATATTGTTCGTGAATATCTTCCAAAATTCCTGGAACACCTGCGCTCAAATCATTGTTGAGTAAAATCGTGCAAGGATCAAAATCTTTGAGGCCCAATCGCATTTTTGAACGGATCACAGGCTCGAGAGTGATGTTTTCACCAGACGGCAATTCAATCACGGTGGTTTTTTTGATTTCGGGATTGATCGAGCCAATGCGAACATTGAGTCCAGCCATATGAAAAATACGCTGAAGCTGCGCAACGTTACTCAGATAAAAAGTATTCCGCGTGTGGTTTTCTGGAATTACCAATAAGTTGCGCGCCTCGGGACAAATTTTTTCAATCGCGGCCATTGCGGCTTGCACAGCCAATGGAAGCATTTCGGGCGTGAGGTTGTTCCAACCGCCTGGATACAAATTGGTGTCAACTGGCGCGAGTTTGAATCCTGCGTTGCGAATATCAACAGAGCTGTAAAAAGGTGGAGTGTGCTCCATCCATTCAAGTCGAAACCAGCGCTCAATCGCAGGCATTGAATCAATGACCCTCTGTTCGAGTTCATTGATGGGGCCAGTTAGGGCGGTGATGAGATGTGGGACCATATTTAACTTTTTTGAATATGTGAGATATAAAAGCGATTGCCATTAAAAATTTAACTGCGTCTTAATTCGCCTTGACCAAAGACGATGTATTTGAGCGATGTCAGCCCCTCAATTCCAACAGGACCGCGCGCATGAAATTTGTCGGTTGAGATGCCAATCTCTGCGCCCAAGCCATATTCAAAACCATCGGCAAAACGCGTGCTGGTATTGATCATCACGCTGGCTGAATCGACTTCGCGCAAAAAACGTTGCGAATGTGTTTCGTCGGTGGACACAATCGCATCGGTGTGGTGTGACGAGTATTGATTGATATGCGCAATAGCTTCATCAACATCGGCTACTAGTTTGATGCTAATAATAGGTGCCAAATATTCTTCGTACCAATCTTGTTCGACTGCGTCTTTGACGACTGCATTTTTTATATTTTGCAAGATGGCTTTTGATTCGGTGCAGCATCTCATCTCTACGCCTTTGTGTGCGTAGATGGCGCCAATGCGTGGCAAAAAGTCTTTGGCAATGGATCGAGCAACCAACAAACTCTCAGTCGCATTGCAGGGGCTGTATTTTTGTGTTTTGGCGTTATCGGAAATAGAGACGGCCATCTCTAAATTGCAAGAATCATCCACATAAGTATGACAATTGCCATCCAAATGTTTGATCACTGGCACTTTGGCATCGCGACTGATACGTTCAATTAAACCTTTTCCACCCCGCGGAATAATCACATCGACAAACTCAGGCATGGCGATGAGTTGACCCACTGCTTCTCGATCAGTCGTGGGCACCAATTGCACGGCTTGCGCAAGCAAATTGGCATGCGTCAACGCTTGTTGAACATAGATCATCAATGCTTTGTTGGATTCAATGGCTTCAGAGCCGCCACGCAAGATGCACGCATTGCCACTTTTGATAGCTAAAGATGCGGCTTCAATCGTAACGTTGGGTCGGCTTTCATAAATCATTCCAAACACACCAATAGGTACGCGCATTTGTCCCACACGAATTCCGCTGGGTTGATGTTTGATGTCACTGATTTCGCCGATAATGTCTTTCATGGCGGCTAATTGTTCGCAGCCTTGTGCGCATGTGTCTAAAGCTTTCGGGCTTAAATGCAGTCGATCCAACATCGGACCCTCTAACCCGCTGGCCTTGGCACGCTCGATATCTTTTTGATTGGCCACAAGTAATTCTGTCGTGTTGTCACGCAACAAACGCGCGAGTTCAAGCAGCGCTTTATTTTTTTGTAAAGAACTCGCCTTGGCCATCACAGATGACGCCTTTTTGGCCTGCAAACCGAGGTTATGCATGAGCTCTTGAATAGAGGTTGCGTTCATAGACTGCTATTTTGTCAGACTTGGAGTGTCGAGTCGAGTTAATGCGTCTTGGCCTGACAGGCCTGCGTCAGCATCATGGCCAATCGGTGCAAGGCCTGCCAAGGGTCTGCCGGCCAATGGGGCAATTTGAGTCCTTTGACCACGCCGTCAACTTGATACGCGGCTTGCACGAGTCGATCGACTGTGGGTGCGGTAATTTGGTTGAATGCGCGCTCGAGTATGCGTTCTTTGGTGCCCCATACCCTTTGCTCTCGCATGGCCATGGGCAATGGTCGACCTGCATCAAGTGCGGTTTGAATGCGTTTAATAATGCGAACGTCTTCGGCCAAGGCATAGTGAACCAAGACTGCCGCAACACCCTCGCTGCGCAACCCCTCAATCATGCGCTGAACACGCAAATGGTTTCCTGCCAATGTAGACTCTGATAATTTAAAAACATCGTAGCGAGAAACATCCAAGACCGCCGACTCGACTTGTTCAAATGACAGTTCACCCACGGGATAAAGTAGCGCGAGTTTTTGTATCTCTTGATACGCGGCAAGCAAATTGCCCTCCACGCGGTCTGAAAAAAATTGCAAGGTGCGCTGGCCCTCTACGCCTTCCAGCACACGCTGTTGGTTTTGCGACATTCGTTGTGCAATCCAAGCGGGCAACGCGTTTCGATCGACCGCATCAACAGAGATGGTGACGCCAAAACTATCTAAAGCATCGAACCATCCCGTTGACTTGGTGGCTTTGTCTAATCGTGGCAAGACCACTAAAAATAAAACACCTGTATTGTCTTTGGATTGTTCGGCTAAATTTTGTAAAGCCACGCTGCCTTCTTTTCCTGGCTTGCCAGAGGGCACATGAATTTCAATGATTTGTTGATCGCCAAAAAGACTCATCGAACCACATGCAGCCAACACTTCATCCCAATCAAAATGAGCACCTATCACTGTAAAACTTCTGCGCTCGGTGAAGCCTTTGGCGCGTGCGCTTGATCGGATTTGATCGGCCGCTTCTTGTATCAACAAAGGCTCGTTGCCGTGAACTGTGTAGAGGCCTCTATTCTCTTTTGCTAAATGCTCGCCTATTTTTTGATACGAAATTTGCACAGCAGCGCCTGTTTATTGTTTGCGCACCGCAGAGATGCGGCGCATGATTTGCTGAACAATGTCCGAGCGCATATCGCGATACAGCAATTGCTCTTCCGACTCTTTGGACAAGGCAGCGCTATCGTTAAAGCTGATATCGCGTTGCTGAATAATTTCTGTGGCGGGTATCAATTCTGTACCGTCGCGGGCACGAAGCCTAAACGTGACGCGCAAAATCAATTGAAAGTCGCGCACCAAGCCAGTGGACGTGCGAGCCAAAATTACTTTTTGAGGCAACTCTTGCAACAATTCAAAAATCACATCGGCACGCTCAATTTGTTTGCTGTCTGCAATCACTTCGACTTTTTTGGTGCCTTCTATGTTTCTTCGAATCTCTTGCGCCAAGGGTGATGCTTCAGGAAACGTACTGTACAAAGTTTGAAACAGAAAATCAGGCGCTTGTCGCAATTGAAAACCACAGGCACCCATCATCAAACTAACAAGAAGTGCGACTGCGTATTTGATTTTCATTTTTTAGATAACGATGTTGACCAAGCGACCAGGAACCACAATGACTTTTTTGGGTGCAGCGCCGATGGCTTGTCGCTGAAAAGATTCGCTAGCCACTGCGATTTTTTCAATTTCTTCTTTGCTTGAATTTGCAGAAACAACCACAGATCCTCTGAGTTTGCCATTTACTTGCAACATCATTTCAATTTCGTCTTGAATCAATGCAGACTCATCAACCGTGGGCCATGCTGTATCTAACAAATGCTGCCCCTGTGACTCGTAACCTAACTCTAACCACAGCTGATAACTCACATGTGGGCATGCAGGATACAAAACGCGCAACAAAATAGAGAAGCATTCTGAGAGTGCGGCGCAATCTGGCGGCTCACTCAACGCGGGTGCGGCCTCTAAGGTATTGAGCATTTTCATCACGGCCGATACCACTGTGTTGTATTGCATTCGTTCGTAATCGAATGTGGCTTGTCGCAACACGGTGTGAACTTCCCGTCGCATCTGTTTGATATTTTTAGAGACGGCATCGTGCGAGACTTTGCCAGTCTGAATGCCGGACTTGAGTTGACTTTCATTTTTGTGTGCAAACTCCCACACACGTCTTAAAAAGCGAAAACTCCCCTCAACTGCAGAGTCATTCCATTCCAGTGTGGCTTCAGGGGGTGCTGTAAACATGGTGTACAAACGAGCGGTATCTGCGCCATATTTTTCAATTAGCTCTTGTGGATCAACACCATTATTTTTGCTCTTACTCATGGTGCCCACACCTTCATAGGTGATGTCGGTACCTGCGGGCAAAGCACCCTTGGCTTCAACCAATTTGGCGCCAATGACTTTGCCTGTTTCATCGTGCACGTCTTGCACCTCGTGAGGCCAAAAATAATCAATACCGCCTTTGGCGTCTTTGCGTGAATAAATATGATTGAGCACCATGCCTTGCGTGAGCAATTGCGCAAACGGCTCGTCGATGGTGACCAAATCAAGATCACGCATCACCTTGGTCCAAAAGCGCGCATACAACAAATGCAAAATTGCATGTTCAATGCCGCCTATGTATTGATCCATCGGCATCCAATAGTTGGTTCCATGCGCGACCATTTTTTGTTCGTTGCTTGGGTCGCAATAGCGCATGAAATACCAAGATGAATCGACAAAAGTATCCATGGTGTCGGTTTCGCGTTTGGCGGGTTTGCCACACTTAGGGCATTGAACGCCTGCATGAAATGCATGGTGTTTATTGAGCGGATTACCCGAGCCATCGGGGATACAGTCTTGCGGCAACACCACAGGCAAATCTTTTTCGGGAACGGGCACAGCGCCGTGCTCATCGCAATGGATGATCGGTATGGGTGTACCCCAATAGCGTTGTCGACTCACGCCCCAATCGCGCAAACGCCAGGTGGTTTTTTTCTCGCCCAAACCTTTGGCTTTTAAATCATTGGCTACTGCATCGACGCATGCTTTAAATGTGAGTCCGTTGTAAGCATCCGAATGAATCGCAATGCCCTTGCCTTTTTCTGCATACCAGTCTTGCCATTTTTGATCATCAAACAGCAATGCTTGTTTGTTGTTGTCATTGACTTGAAGAACGGGTTTGATGGGGAGTTTGTATTTGAGTGCAAATTCAAAATCTCTTTCGTCATGCGCAGGCACGCCCATTACTGCGCCATCGCCATAGGACATCAACACATAGTTGCCTACCCAAACCGCAATTTTTTCGCCTGTTAAAGGATGATCGACAAACAAACCCGTTGGCATACCGACTTTTTCTTTGAGCCCCATCTCGGCTTCGGTCGTACCGCCTTTTTGGCACTCTACGATGAATGCAGCCAACTGAGGTTGTGTGGTGGCCGCGTGCATCGCCAATGGATGCTCTGGTGCGACTGCACAAAATGTAACGCCCATGATGGTGTCAGCACGCGTGGTGAACACATACATGCGACCGTCTTGTATCAATTGCGATTGCGCATTGCGAATGGTGTGTGTGAATGCAAATCGCACGCCTTCGCTTTTGCCAATCCAATTTTCTTGCATCAGTCGAACTTTTTCAGGCCATCCATTGAGTGTGGCTTGTTCGTTACCGATTTGCACATGGGTGAGTAACTCATCGGCGTAATCGGTGATCTTGAGGTAATAGCCAGGTATTTCACGCTTTTCAACCACAGCACCCGTGCGCCAACCCTTGCCATCAATGACTTGTTCGTTGGCTAATACGGTTTGATCAACGGGATCCCAATTGACCACTTGTGTTTTTCTATATGCGATGCCTTTTTCGAGCATCTTTAAAAATAACCATTGATTCCATTTGTAATAGGTTGGATCACATGTTGCAACTTCACGACTCCAATCAACGGCCAAGCCCATGGCTAGCATCTGTTTTTTCATGTATGCAATGTTGTCGTAAGTCCATTTTGCAGGGGGTACGTTATTTTTGATGGCTGCGTTTTCTGCAGGTAAACCAAAAGCGTCCCACCCCATGGGCATCAACACGTTGAGACCTTTCATGCGCAAATAACGTGTCAACATATCGTTGATGGTGTAGTTGCGTACATGGCCCATGTGTAATTTGCCACTGGGATAAGGCAACATCGAACAAGCGTAAAACTTTTTCTTCGATGCGTCTTCGGTGACGCGATACACATCCTTGCTTTGCCAAATTTGTTGAACAGCGCTTTCGATGTCGTTGGGTAAGTATTTTTCTTGCATGAAGATAAAAAAGAAGGCCCTTGGCCTCTGGACGAGGCTTTTCAAAATGAATGTGGGTTTATTTTAGGGCTTTGTTGCCGCCGCGCCGCCCGACCCAGAGTTGCGTGGTTGAGTGACCAAAGCAATGCGCGACAAGCCCGCTTGTTGAACAACGGCCATGATTTGGGCCACATCGCCATAGGGGACTTGCTGGTCGGCACGAATTTGGACCTCTAACTCAGTCGCTGCGGCGCTTTGTTGCAGCAAAGCAGCTGCTAAATTGTCAAGAAGAATGGGCTTGTCGTTGAGAAACAGTTGAGATTTAGCGTCCAAACTCAGAGTGAGGATGCGCGGTGGGTTACCCGTACTGGCGCCATCGACCTGCGGCAAATTGAGCCGCAAGGCGCTCGCCATCAAGGGCGCGGTGATGATAAAAATAACCAAGAGCACCAACATCACATCAACCAATGGGGTGACGTTGATTTCGCTCATGGGCGAATTTTTGGAGCTGGATTGAAATTGACCAAATGCCATGATACGTCAAGGATGGGGGAGTGCGCTGTTTTGCCACAAATGGAGTAAATCTTGCGCAAAGCCTTCGAGTTCTGCTTCTAAATTTGCGATTTGACGACCTAAAAAGTTGTAAGCCACAACCGCAGGTATTGCAACTGCCAAACCTGCAGCGGTCATGATGAGCGCTTCACCCACGGGAGTGGCCACGCGCTCGAGTGTGAACTGACTCGATTGACCAATGGCCGTGAGCGCATGGAAAATTCCCCACACTGTGCCCAGCAAACCAACAAACGGTGATGTTGCACCAATGGTGGCTAATACGACTTGTCCCCATTGCAAACGTGCTTTTAAGTCGCGCAACCCATCACGCAACACACGTGTGAATTGACCGGTTTGCGCCATTTGATTGGCACTCCACGCATGAGGTTGAATTTGTTCTTTGGCTTTGAGAAGCGGCATCACCCATTGTGATGTATCAACTTTTTGGGCTTGTTGAAGTGCCAACTCTTGTGTGTTGGTTGACCAAAAGAGTTGTTTGACATTTTGAATCCCTTGATTGGCACCGCGCAACAAACGTAATTTATAAATAATAACGACCCAACTGATGACCGACATGGTGAGTAATAAAAATGCAACGATTTTGCTCAGTGCATCGCCTTGTGAAATCAATGAAAAAAAGTTCATGATGTGCAAAAAATTAACGCAGGTCTAAAACATCAAACATATCGAACAGGCCTGATTTTTGTTGAGATAAAAACCGCACGGCGCGCAAACTGCCCTGCGCATAGGTTTGTCGCGATGCCGACTTGTGTGTGATTTCAATGCGCTCACCGGTGCCCGCAAACAACACGGTGTGGTCGCCCACAATATCACCGCCACGAATGGTTGCAAAGCCAATACTAGAGGGGTCTCTTTCCCCTGTATGACCTTCGCGAGAATAGACTGCAAAGTCTTGTAAATTGCGACCTAACGCGCCTGCAATCACCTCGCCCATTTTAATAGCGGTACCCGATGGTGCGTCCACTTTGTGGCGGTGATGTGCTTCGATGATTTCGATGTCATAGCCTGTAGACAAAGACTTAGCAGCCAGCTCTAACAACTTGAGAGTGACATTGACACCGACGCTCATGTTGGGTGCCATCATGATGGCAATGTCTTTGGACGCTTCTTGAATTTCAATTTTTTGTGCTTCGGTAAACCCCGTGGTGCCAATGACCATTTGAACGCCCTTTTGACGGCATACTTTTAAATGCGCCATGGTTCCTTCGGGGCGAGTAAAGTCAATGAGCACCCTTGCGTTTTCAATTCCTTTTGATATATAGGATTGAATCAAGACGTGACTGGCATGGCCTAAAAATCCTGAAGCGTCGCTTCCAATGGCAGGACTGCTGGGCACATCTAAAGCACCAGAGAGTTGGCAATCGTCTGCCTGGGAAACAGCCTCAATGAGCATGCGTCCCATTTTTCCACTGGCACCTGCAATCGCAATTTTGTGAAGACATGAGCTCATAACTTTTTACCGTGATGTAGATTCAAGTGGTGGATAGTTGAGATTGACGGGCGCAGTTTGAAGAGACTGGACTTGCTCTGTTTTTTTGATCGGCTTGATCGCGTTGATTTCTGATTCTGAAAGTTCTAACTTGGGAATTTTGCGCGACTTGCTGATTTTGTTGTCAATGCCTGCGGCAAATTCGGACTCGGTCGGTAAGTCATCACCGTCAAAACGCACGAGTAGATTGTTGGCAAAGTAAACCGAAAATTTGCGTTGCTGAGGTGGCGTGCCTTGCCTTCGAATGGTGAAGGCGTAATCCCATCGATCGGCATGAAACAAACTGGTCACCAAAGGCGTACCCAAAATATCTCTGACTTGTTCGCGTGGCATGCCTGGCTTTAACACTTGTACTTGCTCTTTGGAGACAAAGTTGCCCTGCACCACTTCAACGCGGTAGGGTGTAACGACATCGACCGCCCAATTCAACGGTTCTTTGACATAAGAGCAAGAACTAAATGCCATTAAATATCCTAAAACAAGCAGGGGCTTGGAGATGAACCTATAAAAAGCGCGCATGATTGTTAATTAAAGAGTGGCGATGATAATGTCGATTGTAGCGACCCTCGCCATCCAATTATTTGTGATCCACGACCCGCCATGCCCTCATCCCTAGACCTCAAAAACACTGGCCTTAAAGTGACGGCCCCTCGGCTGAAAATTTTGAACTTGTTTCAAAATGCGCGACAACGCCACATGACGGCTGAAGACGTGCACCGTTTGGCGCTTTTTGAAGATGCCGATATTGGTTTGGCCACGGTTTACCGCGTGTTGAGTCAGTTTGAGCAAGCAGGCATCTTGTTGCGCAGTCATTTTGAAGGCTGCAAAGCGGTTTATGAAATTAACGAAGGACAACACCACGATCACATTGTTTGTCTAGATTGTGGGCGTGTCGAAGAATTTTTTGATGCACAAATTGAATTGCGCCAGCACGTGATCGCAAAAAACAAAGGCTTTGAAATTGCCGATCACGCATTGAGCTTATACGCCCATTGCTCACGTCAACCATGTCCGCATAAACTCAAAAATAATCATTCAACAGGCGTTTAATCGGGCTTGTTCATAGCCAAACGATGGCGCTCAACAAATTCTTCGTAGGTATTGATACCACGCAGTTGCAAAATAGTATTGCGCACTGCCGCCTCTACCAGCACCGCAATGTTGCGACCCGCCACCACTTGAATCACCACTTTGCGCACATCGATTTCTAAAACATCTTGCGACAAGGGCTCGTGCGGCATTCGATCGTAATCGCGCTCTAAAGTTTCGCGTCGAACCAAATGAACAATGAGCTTGAGACGCATTTTTCTGCGCACCGCTGTTTCGCCAAATATAGCTCGGATATCGAGCAAACCAATACCACGCACCTCTAATAAATTTTGTAGTAACTCAGGGCAACGACCTTCAATCGTGGTTTGATTGATGCGATAAAAATCAACAGCGTCATCGGCAACCAAGCCATGTCCGCGAGAAATCAATTCAAGGCCCAATTCGCTTTTGCCCAAACCTGATTCGCCCGTAATCAAAACACCCAAACCCAAGATGTCCATAAACACACCGTGCATGGTGAGTCGATCGGCAAAATGCTTGGATAAATAGGCTCGCAAAACATCAATAACGAAAGCCGCCGATTCGTGCGTAGAAAAAAGCGGCAACTGCGCACGATCACATAAGTCAATCAATGCCTTTGGAATTGTTTGCCCATCGCCCACCACAATCACGGGTGGTTGCAAGGTAACGATGCGATTGATGCGACGCTCGCAATCTTCTTGTGTTGCGTTCGTGAGATAGCGAATTTCACGCTCCCCCAACAGTTGCAAGCGATAGGGATGTATGTAATTGAGATAGCCCACCAAATCGGCACCTGAGCGCGCTACGCGCACGGCCACTTCATCAAATCGACGCTGATAGGCACCAACACCTGCAATCCATTCCCATTTGAGTTTTTGTCGAAAGGCTTCGAATAAAACATCGGCGCTGACAACGGTGGGTTTCATTGCAACAGCGCTCTTTTGTATTTATGCTGTTTGAACCGAAGTCCAAGTGGCGATGATTTGATGAAGCTCAATTGCTTCTAATGGAGATTTGAGTTTTTCTCTAAGTTGTGTATCGCTTAACAACTCGGCAATTTCTGAAAGTATTTCTAAATGCTTCTGTGTAGATGCTTCAGGCACGAGTAAAAAAATCAACAGACTCACCGGTAACTCGTCGGGGGAATCAAATCCAATTGGCTGATGTAACTGAAATACAGCCGCCATGGGTGTTTTAAGCCCTTTGATGCGTCCATGTGGAATAGCAACGCCGTGACCCAATCCTGTTGAACCCAAACGCTCGCGAGCAAACAAACTATCTGCAACCAATGAGCGATTGATGCTGTGCAAATGCTCAAACAGCAAACCCGCCTCTTCAAAAGCGCGTTTTTTACTGGTGACATCCACCTGCACTAGAACTTGAGCAGGTGGGAGAATGGCTGCGAGTCTATTCATTGAGGGAGTGATTATGCACCCACTTAAACAAAAAACATAGGGTATTCATTTAACTAATCTATATTAATTATATGTCGAATTATAAAAAAACCGCCTCTTCTGACGGTTTTGACAAGAGTGGCTTGGGAATTATTAATTGAGATAACTTCTTTTGTGACCTTCGTGGTGATGGTCTTGTAGTCGGTCTTTGTGCCTGACGACTTGTCGATCGAGTTTGTCGACTAAATCATCGACCGCTGCATATAAATCTTCGTGCGCGCTTTGCGCAAATAAATCATTACCTTTGACGTGAATATTGCACTCCGCTCGCTGTCGCTTTTCTTTTTCTTTTTGTTTTTCGACGGTGAGCAAGACTTTGACATCGACGACTTGGTCGAAATGTCTCATGATGCGGTCTAGCTTTTCTGTGACATAGGAACGAAGTGCTGGCGTGACTTCGAGGTGATGACCGCTGATGGTTAAATTCATAGATTGGCCTCCGATGAAATGACCCGTTGCTCTCGCATCCCTGACACGATAAAAGCGACAGGCATTCTCACTATGCGCTCAACTGAAAAGAAAAGCAATTAATTTTTAAAATAAAACCCGTGATTTTTGCACTTTTTTGTTTCTTATCAATGAATCGATTAACTGGGTTTGTTTTCGCTATAGATTCGGACCTCCCCCGCCGCCCAATAAGCCACAACGGACGAGAGCAGGCCCACCAATCCAGCAATCCAAAAATGGCTCACATGGCCCTGTGCATCGGTTTGAATCAATAATCCGCCTACAAATGTTGCGCAACCCAGCGCGACCGATTGAACCGCTCCATTGATAGACATGAAGGCCCCTCGCTGTTGGGGTTGAGCCGCCGAGGTGAGGAGGGCCATGCCAGGAATCATTCGACCATTCATGGTTAAAAAGTAAAACGTCGACACCAACAGGGCGATGTACAAAGGCACGGGCTCAAGTAAGGTCGTCATCATCATCGGTACGATGGAAATGGTCATCATCAAGCGAAACATTTGACGCTTGCCCCATTGGTCGGTCCACATACCCAACCAACGCGCGGCAATCAAGGTGGCCAATCCGCCGCATAAATAGATGTAGGGGATTTCGTGAGCTTGCATAATGCCGTTGCCTTGGTTGTAAATGGTGATGTAAGGAATCACCGTAAAACCTGCAAACATCATGCTGGCCGACATCAATAAAGCTTTTTGATGATTGCGATCAGACAACACGTCTCTCATCATTTTTAAAACTGGCACGCCAATATTGTGATGAAGGTGATGGTTCAGTCGTGGCATGGTGACGGCAGCCATCAGACCCAACAACAGACACAGTCCTGCAATTGCAAAAAATGGGGAATGCCACCCCCATCCATTGGCTAAAAACAATCCCAATGGGACACCTGCAACTGTGGCAACAGAAAAGGAAGTCATCACCAAAGCCATTGCACGGCCACGGCGCTCAAAAACAATCACATCACCCACGATGGTCTGTGCCATCGCGCTCAACACGCCGCCAAATAATCCTGCAGCCACTCTTGCAATCAATAAAGCCCCATAAGACGGCGCAAGTCCACAGGCCAAAGTTGCCAATGCAAACAACGAATAAAAAGTGAGGAGTAATCGCTTGCGGCTGAATCGATCTATAAAGCCAGAGGCCAATAAACCAGACGCACCTGCGGCAAATGTATAGGCCGAAACAAGCAAACCAAATTCGGCCGTACTGATATTAAATAAATATGTCAGCATGGGCCCCATCGGCATCATGATCATGAAGTCCACAATGTGAGAGAACTGAATGCCCGCAAGGGTGAGGAGGAGAAAATTTTCTCGGCGGCGTGATAAGGGTTGCGTCATAAGTTTTTCACATTTCAACAACATACTGTAACAGTCCGCTTGTTTTGTGAACGCACGGTGTCATAATTCGAAGTTCTTAAATAACGGAGACACCTCCTTGGAAACCTACCCTAGTCGGTAGCTTTCGGCTTCTACTGGCAGACCGGGCCACTGGATTCGAAAGCGTCACCCCCAAACCCTTTCGACCACCCGGTGAACATTTCATGTGAGCTGCCATGCTTAATATTTTCACGCTGGCCAACGGCCGCCTATTTCAAGAAGAGATTGAATCTCTTGAAGAACTCTCACGTTTCAAACCGATATGGGTTGACTTAGAGTCGCCCACGCTCGAAGAAAAACGTTGGGTCAAACAATATTACGGCTTGTCTATTCCAGAAGATGCGATGGACGAAGACATTGAAGAGTCCGCGCGCTTTTACGAAGAAGACAACGGTGAGCTTCATATTCGCAGTGACTTTTTAATTGTTGACGGCGAAGAAACGCGAAATGTGCGTGTTGCTTTTATTTTGAATCAACATAACAACGAGCTCAAAAGCAAAGGCGTTTTGTTTTCTATTCATGACGAAGATTTGCCCGTCTTTCGTTTGCTTCGCTTAAGAGCGCGCCGCGCACCCGACTTAATCGAAGACGAAAAAGACGTGTTGCTCAAACTCTTTGATACCGACGCCGAATACTCGGCCGACACGCTAGAAGGTATTTACGACGAATTAGAAAAAGCCAGCAAGCTGGTCCTTTCTGAAGATGTGACCGACGATTTGGCCTCTGAAGTGTTGGGCGCTATTGCTCGACAAGAAGATTTAAACGGTCGCATTCGACGCAATGTGATGGACACACGCCGCGCGGTGAGTTTTATGATGCGCGCGCGCATGTTAAATGGCGATCAGTTTGAAGAGGCGCGACAAATTTTGCGAGACATTGAATCGCTCGATAGTCACACAGCATTTTTGTTTGACAAGATTAACTTTTTGATGGATGCAACGGTTGGCTTCATCAACATTAATCAAAATAAAATCATCAAGATATTTTCTGTGGCCAGTGTGGCGCTGTTGCCGCCCACGCTCATCGCCAGTATTTATGGAATGAACTTTGCGCACATGCCCGAACTCGAATGGAAGTTGGGTTATCCTTATGCGCTCGTGCTGATGTTTGCCAGTGCGATTGTACCGATGTGGTATTTTAGAAAACGCGGCTGGCTCAAATAAATTTAGGTTGCGTCGCGCAATTGACGGCGCAAGATTTTTCCAACCGGTGTTTTGGGCAGCTCGACTCTAAACTCAATAGTTTTAGGAATTTTGTAATGCGTGAGTTGCTGTTCACAGTGACGCATCACTGTGTCTTGCGTAAGTGATTGATCTTTTTTAACGACAAAGAGCTTGATTCTTTCGCCTGATTTGTCATCTGGTACGCCAATCACAGCGCACTCTAAAACGCCTTTGAGCATGGACACGACTTCTTCAACTTCGTTAGGATACACATTAAAGCCACTCACCAATATCATGTCTTTTTTGCGATCAACAATTTTGAAATAACCGCGCTCGTCAACAACGCCAATATCGCCCGATTTAAACCATCCGTCTGCGGTTATTACTTTGGCGGTTTCATCGGGTCTTTGCCAATAGCCAGCCATCACCTGCGGCCCCTGAATGACAATTTCGCCAGGTTGACCCATGGGCACATCGACACCATCATCGTCCACAATTTTCATTCGAGTATTGGGTAATGGAACGCCAATCGTTCCACTAAATTGTGTGCTGGTTGTTGGATTGCAGCTGGCAGAAGGACTGGTCTCTGATAAACCATAGCCTTCGCAAATCGGGCATTCTGTGTTGTCAAACCATTGCTTAGCAACCGCGGCTTGAACAGTCGTTCCACCACCTACCGATACTTTGAGATTGGACCAATCGACGGTTTTGAAGTCGGGGTGATTAACCAACGCATTGAATAAAGTATTGACGGCAGGGAAACTATGAAAGACATGCTTGGATAATTCTTTAAGCACAGCAGGAATGTCGCGCGGATTGGGTATCAAAATATTTTTGGTGCCATTTTTAAATGACATCATCATGTTCACCGTGAACGCAAAAATATGATAGAGCGGCAACGCGCAAACGGCTGTGAGTTGTTGATGAGATGGCACTCGACTGATGACGGGTTGATTCCAAATTTCTGACTGCAAGGTGTTGGCAATGAGGTTGCGATGCAAGAGCATCGCACCCTTGGATACGCCCGTTGTGCCGCCTGTGTACTGTAACACGGCTAAATCGTCGGGTCCTAAAGCCATGGGTTTGAATGTTTGTGTTTGACCGATACCAACAGCATCATTAAATAAAACAGCCTTAGGCAAATCAAACCGCGGCACCATTTTTTTGACATGCCGAATGACGTAGTTCACGATGTGACCTTTGAGCCAACTTAGTCGATCGCCCATGGCGCAGATCACCACGTGTTCGAGGGACGTTTTGTCGATGCATTGCTCAAGAACAGATGCAAAATTTTCAATAATGATGATGGCCTTCGCACCTGAGTCTTTGAGTTGATGCTCGAGTTCGCGCGCGGTGTAAAGTGGGTTGACATTAACGACAACAAGGCCTGCTCGCAAAATTGCAGCAACTGCAATGGGGTACTGCAGCACATTAGGTAGCATGACGGCGACACGATCGCCTTTGACCAATTGAAGCGATTGCAAATACGCGGCTAAATGATTACTGGCTTTGTCGAGTTGACGAAAGCTCATCTCTTGACCCAAAAAACTATAAGCCGGCTGATCGCCAAAACGCTTAAAGCCGTCTTCCATTAATTCAATCAAGGATGAATAAATGTTGACGTCGATATCTGCAGCAACACCTTGCGGATAGGCGCTTAACCAGGGCCGATCGTTTGTCATGTTCGCCTCCTTGTTTTATGCATCAACATGCGGCCGTTGTAAAAATTATTCAACCGCTTTGACCATGTCCTCAACTACTTTTTTTGCATCACCAAAAACCATCATGGTTTTGTCCATGTAAAACAATTCGTTATCAAGACCTGCATAGCCACTTGCCATTGATCGCTTATTAACGATGACTGTTTTGGCTTTGTAGGCTTCTAGAATTGGCATGCCATAAATGGGGCTGCCTTTGACCATCGCAGCAGGATTGACGACGTCATTAGCGCCCAACACAATCGCCACATCGACTTGACCAAACTCACCGTTGATGTCTTCCATTTCAAACACTTGGTCGTAAGGGACTTCGGCTTCTGCCAGTAATACATTCATGTGCCCAGGCATCCGCCCTGCAACAGGATGAATCGCGTACTTAACATTGATTCCTTTTTCTGTGAGTTTGTGTGCCAATTCTTTCACTGCGTGTTGAGCACGTGCAACGGCCAATCCATAACCGGGGACGATCACGACGGTTTCGGCGTTGGATAAAACAAACGCGGCGTCATCGGCACTACCACTTTTGACAGGTCGTTGCTGTGCAACCGCACCACCTGTAGTCGCAACTTCACCACCAAATCCGCCAAGGATGACGCTGATGAATGAGCGGTTCATTGCTTTACACATGATGTAACTCAAAATAGCGCCCGATGACCCCACCAATGATCCTGCAATTATGAGCATGCTGTTGTTGAGTGAAAAACCAATTCCAGCTGCCGCCCATCCCGAGTAGCTGTTGAGCATCGACACCACCACGGGCATATCTGCGCCACCGATTGGAATGATGATTAAAACGCCCATCACAAACGACAGTGCAAGCATCGCAAAAAATGCATCCCAACTTTCGTTGGCAACAAACATCAAACCTAAACCAATGGTGATGAGGCCCAGCACCAAGTTGAGCATGTGTTGCCCTTGAAAAGTAACGGGGGCACCTTGAAACAATCTGAATTTGTATTTGCCCGATAGCTTGCCAAACGCAATAACCGAGCCGCTGAATGTGACCGCACCAATGGCTGCGCCTAAAAACAATTCGAGTCTGTTTCCTTTGGGGATGAGGTCGCCTGCTTTTTGTACGATTTGAAAAGCATAGGGCTCTGCAACTGCAGCAATTCCAATAAATACGGCGGCCAAACCAATCATGCTGTGCATGAACGCAACCAACTCTGGCATCTTGGTCATCTCAACGCGTTGCGCCATGATGGCACCTGCAGTGCCGCCAATGAGTAATCCCAAGAAGACCCAACCCAATCCCATCGGGGACCCTGCCAATTCAACAATCAGCGCGGCGGTTGTGAGAACAGCAAGCGCCATGCCTGCCATTCCAAAAATATTCCCACGAATGGAGGTCGTGGGGTGCGATAAGCCTTTGAGGGCTTGGATAAAACAAATGCTGGCAATCAAATACAGCAAGGTGACGAGATTCATAGACATAAAAGCTTCCTTTGAGCGCTGTGCGTGGATTGGAATTTATTTTTTCTTCTTGAACATATCCAGCATGCGCCGAGTGACAAGAAATCCACCAAAAACATTAACGGCCGCTAAAGCAACGGCAAGCACGCCCATGGTCTTACCCAGTTGCGTGGTGGTGAGTGCAGCAGCGAGCATCGCGCCCACAATCACAATGGCAGAAATCGCATTGGTGACCGCCATGAGTGGCGTATGCAATGCGGGCGTGACGGTCCACACCACGTGGTAGCCCACATAAATGGCGAGAACAAAAATAATGAGATTGGTGATGGTGGGGGATACGATTTCCATAAAGACTCCTTGCCGAACAATTTTTTGTTGGTTAAATTAAAAATTTAGCTTGCGCGTTTGACTTGTCCGTCTTGCGTCATTAAACAAGCGGCAACTATGTCATCTTGCATATCAACATGAAGCGCGCCTTCTTTGTTGATGATGAGCTTGAGAAAATCCAACACATTGCGCGCATACAGTGATGAAGCATCAGCCGCAACCAATGCTGGCAAATTGGTTTCGCCAATAATGACGACTCCGTGTTGATTGACTGTTTGATTGGCCACTGTAAGCGGACAATTGCCGCCTTGTGCGGCGGCCAAGTCAACAATCACAGAGCCTGCTTTCATTGAGCGCACCATGTCTTCGGTAACCAACACGGGGGCGGGTCGCCCTGGTATCAGCGCGGTGGTAATGACAATATCGGCCAAAGCAATACGTTTGGCCACTTCTGCCTTTTGTCGCTCAAGCCAACTCGGTGGCATGGGCTTGGCATAGCCACCAACGCCTTCGGCAGCGTCTTTTTCTTCTTGTGTTTCGTAAGGCACGTCAATGAATTTGGCGCCTAAAGATTCGACTTGTTCTTTAACGCTGGGGCGAACATCCGAAGCTTCAATCACAGCACCCAAACGCTTAGCGGTTGCAATGGCCTGCAAACCTGCAACACCGACGCCCAAAATCACCACCCGAGCCGCTTTGACGGTACCCGCAGCGGTCATGAGCATTGGAAAAAAACGTTGGTATTGGTCGGCCGCCATCATCACAGCTTTGTAGCCAGCAATATTGGCTTGTGATGAAAGCACGTCCATGCTTTGTGCACGCGTGGTGCGTGGTGCCGCCTCTAAGGCAAAACTGGTGAGTTGCGCCGATGCCAATCTTTGCAAACCCTGCGCGTCAAATGGATTGAGCATTCCAACCATCGTTCCGCCCGCTTTACACAAAGACATTTCTTGTTGGGAGGGTGCGCGCACTTTGAGAACTAAATCACAACCCCAGGCGCCGGCTTTATCGGTGGTTTGTGCACCAACCGCCTCGTATGCTGCATCGGTTACGCTGGCTTTAACGCCTGCACCCGACTCAATCAATAAACGATGTCCTTGTGCAATGAGTTTTTTGGCGGTCTCAGGTGTGACTGAAACACGCGACTCGGCCGCCAGTGTTTCGGCAGGTACACCAATTTGCATGAAAATCTCCTCGAATAATGTGTGATCAGACGGTCCTGAGTGCGAACTTTACAAGCTGACCCGAAGCTTACATGAGTTTTGGCCTGCACGCCCCTTGTAGGGGAAACTCGCAGACAATTCACTTATTGTATTGTGAGGTTTAAAGAGTTATGGAAGTTCGCTGGAAACCCAGTGTCACAGTTGCTGCGGTGATAGAAAACAACGGGCGGTTTTTATTTGTAGAAGAAGAAACCGCTGAAGGTCTTCGTTTCAACAACCCTGCCGGACACCTCGACCCTGGCGAATCGCCCCAAGAGGCCTGCGCTCGCGAGGCCTTAGAAGAAACCACTCATTCTTTTCGACCCACTGCTTTGGTTGGTGTTTATTTGTCGAGGTTTCAAAAGAATAATTCTCAAACACTCACAACAGAAGACATCACATACATTCGCTACGCTTATTGTGGCAAGTTGGGCCCTGTAATGGCAGGCAGAAGTCTTGATACAGGCATTGTGAGAACCTTGTGGATGACTCCACAAGAGGTGCGCGACAGCGCGCATCTTCATCGCAGTCCTTTGGTTGTCAAATGCATGGAAGATTTTCTAAAAGGCCAACGATTTCCGCTCGAAGTGGTATGGACGGATCCAAGCGTCTACGCTGAGACAATCCATCCAAACGGCAAGTAGTAGACTTACAAAAAATAAATAGGAGTTTTTTATGGATCATTCCCATTTGCGATTTGGTAGCGGCAAAGCCGTTGCCCGCATGGAAGATGAGGCCTTGGTTCAAGGCAAAGGCGTTTACACCGATGACGTCACACCGGCGGGTACACAGCGCATAGTTTTTGTACGCTCACCGCATCCGCATGCAGATATTGTTGGCATTCGAACGGATGTCGCCCAAAAAATGTCCGGCGTTCGATTGATTTTGACGGGTCAAGATTTGATCGATGCAGGCGTCAAACCCATGCCAGCGCTCATGAATTTCAAACGTGCCGACGGCAGCGCTCCAGGCTCTGCACCCAAAAGACTTTTATCTCTTGATCGCGTTCGCTATGTGGGCGAACCCGTTGTCTGTGTTGTTGCTGACACACTGCAAAACGCGCGCAATGCGGCAGAAGCTGTTGAAGTTGACTACAAGCCTCTACCCAGCGTTGTCAATCCTGCTGATGCACTCGCTTCTGATGCGCCGTTGTTGTCAGACAACCCAGACAACATCTCGGCTCAATCGAGTTATGGAGACGCGCAGGCCACACAAAAAATAATGGATGGCGCCGCGCATGTGGTTGATTTAGAAATTACACACCAACGACTCAATGCGATGAGTATTGAGCCACGCAGTGTATTGGCTTACATCGACAATCATCGATTAACCATTCGTATGAGCACACAAATGCCTTCAGGCATTCGCACCAATGTGTGTGACTTGCTAGGCATCGACCCCAAAGATGTACGCGTGATCGTTGGCGATGTCGGTGGCGGTTTCGGAATGAAAACAGGGCCTTATCCTGAGGATTTGGTCGTCGCTTATTGTTCGAAACATTTGCAGTGTCCTGTTAAATGGATTGCAGATCGAGGCGAAGATTTTTTATCCAGCAGTCACGGGCGCAATATTCATACGCATGCGCAAATGGCATTGGATAACAATGGAAAAATTTTGGCTTTGCGCGTTCATTCATTGGCAAATGTCGGCGCGTATCCCAGCATGACGGGTCTTGCCATTCAATTAATGATTGGTCCTTGGGTTCAAACCAGTGTTTATGACATCGGCCTCATCGATTTTCAATTTAAAACTGTATTGACCAACACGATGAATACGGGCGCGTATCGTGGCGCGGGTCGTCCAGAAGCGATTTACAACATCGAGCGATTGATGGATGAAGCGGCTCGTCAAATCGGCATGGATCGAATTGAGTTGCGTCGCATAAACTTTGTGCAACTCTCGCAAATGCCTTACCGAAATCCCATGGGGCAGACCTACGATGTGGGTCAATTTGAAGCGGTGATGAATTCAGGTCTTGAATTGTCACAATGGAATAGTTTCGAGTCACGCGCAGCACAATCGGCCAAAAAAGGTTTGTGGCGGGGCTTGGGTGTCTCAACGTTTTTAGAGTGGACAGGCGGCAACGCACTCGAAGAAAGTGTTCAAGTTCGCATCTTGCCCGATGGCACGATTGAAGTTTTTTCTGCTGTGATTGCAATGGGGCAAGGCATCGCGACTTCGCTGGCGCAACTCGTTGTCGATATTTTTGATGTGCCACTCTCACAAATCAAAATTGTTTTGGGCGACACCGATCGTGGCAATGGCTTTGGCAGTGCAGGCTCACGATCATTATTTACAGGCGGCTCTGCAGTGAGTATGGGCGCTCAACAAACTTTAGAAAAAGCACGTGAGTTGGCAGCGAAAGATCTGGAAGTGTCGCCACAAGATTTGCGTTACGAAAACGCTAAGTTTGTGGTGCCTGGTACTGATTTACAACGCACACTGGGTCAAATTGCAGCAACGCAACCCAATCAAACAATTGAAGTTGATAGCAAAACAACGTCGAGTGGTCCTACATGGCCTAATGGCTGCCATGTGTGTGAAGTTGAAATTGATCCGCAAACGGGTGAAGTTACATTGGATCGCTATTCATCGGTGAACGATGTGGGTCGGGTCGTCAACCCAACGATTGTTCGCGGTCAATTGGATGGCGGTGCGATTCAAGGCATTGGTCAAGCCCTATGTGAAAACATGGTTTATGACGAGCAAAGTGGTCAACTTCTCACGGGCAGTTTGATGGACTATGCGGTTCCACGTGCAGATATTTTGCCCAAGCAAATGCTCACCGAAATGGATGAACGTACACCGAGCACCAACAATGTATTGGGTGTGAAGGGCGTGGGGGAATTAGGCACCATTGGCGCAACACCATGTGTGGTCAACGCGATTGCAGATGCGCTCGCACGCAACGGTCGCGCACAGGCGTGCAAACAATTACAAATGCCACTGACTTCAGAAAAAATTTGGTCTTTGATTAATTGGCATTAAAAACAGCGGCTGGGTCTTCAGCTTGCATGACGCGCTCGGTCCAATCTTTTAGGCGCCCCACATCCGCGCGCAAAATTTCTTGCTTCACACGCAAAATTTGCGTGGGGTGCATTGAAAATTGCCGCAAACCCATCCCCAATAACAATCGCGTCATGGTGGGGTCCCCCGCCATCTCACCACATACGCTCACGTCTTTATTGTGCAATGCGCCTTCACGAATGGTGTCAGCCACTAATTTCAAAACAGCCGGATGAAGCGGATCATATAAATGCGCAACTTGTTCATCCGCACGGTCAATGGCCAATGTGTATTGAATCAAATCATTGGTGCCAATCGATAAAAAATCAAAGTATCTCAAAAACATTTTGACTGCCAAGGCGGCGGCTGGTATTTCAATCATCGCGCCAACCTCTAACGGACCATAAACCATACCGCGCGAGTCCAATTGTTTTCTGGCGTGATCAATCAATGCCGTGGTTTGACGAATCTCTTGTCCGTGCGCGAGCATGGGAATTAGTAGTTTGACTTTGCCTAAAGCTGCGGCGCGCAATATGGCGCGTAATTGCGTCAAGAACATCGCAGGGTCTGCCAAACTCCAACGAATCGCGCGCAAACCCAATGCGGGGTTGAGGTGCGCCTCGTCTTTGAGCGTTCGATCCAAGGGCTTATCAGAGCCGACATCCACACTGCGTATGGTGACGGGCAAACCCTTCATGCCTTCAACTGCGCGTTTATAGGCTTCAAATTGCTCTTCCTCATCGGGCAAATGTCCTTCACGCCCCATGAATAAAAATTCACTTCTAAAAAGACCCACACCAACGGCGCCCATCTGAATTGCAACAGGCGTGTCTTCGGGCATTTCAATATTGGCCAACAGTTCAATTTTTTGACCATCTAAAGTAACAGCGGGCGTATAACGCAAACGAAGCAAACGTTCGCGCTCTAAAGAAGCTTGCCTTTGTTTAAAACCATACTCTTCCAAAATAATGGGCGATGGATCAATGATCATCACACCTGCATCTCCGTCGATGATCACCCAATCGTCTTGCTTGACCAAATGACTCGCTGTGCGAGCACCCACCACCGCAGGAATATCTAAACTGCGCGCAACGATGGCTGTATGTGATGTTTTGCCACCCACGTCAGTGACAAAGCCTGCAAACACGCTTTGCTTAAACTGTAGCATGTCGGCTGGTGACAAATCATGCGCAACCAATATCAATGGTGCTTCATGATTTTCATCGAGTAAATCTTGTTGCCATGTGTTGGGCTGTGGTCGTTGCACTACCACATGCGTTTGTGTGTCAAGCCCTTTCATGTGTCGCAACACACGTTCAACCACTTGCTCGAGATCGCCTTTACGCTCGCGCAAATAAGGATCATCCATTTCATCAAACTGTCGGGCCACCACCTCAAGTTGAGAGGTCAAGGCCCACTCGGCGTTATACAGCCGCTCTTCTATCCAATGTTTGACACCTTCGGCCAACATTTCATCTTGCAACAACATTTGATGCACTTCAAGAATAGCCTCGAGTTCGTGCGGCGCATCCTTGGGCATATTTTTGATTAATCGTTGAATTTCATCACTCACCGCATGCCGCGCATTATTCACGCGTTCGAGTTCTGCTTCAACTTGATGACTTTCAATAAAATAATGCGCGACATCAACGCGACTAGAAGCCACCAAAACTGCACGACCAATTGCAATGCCACGCGCAACCGCAAGACCGTGTATGGCAATGGTCATTTTTCTTTACTCGCCTTCACCAAACTTGTCGTTGATTAAGTCGATCAACGCTTTCAATGCCAAATCTTCTTTGTCACCGTTCACTTCAATTTCTATTTCCGAACCGATGCCTGCGGCCAACATCATCACGCCCATGATACTTTTGGCATTGACACGGCGATCGTCTTTACTTAAAAAAACATCGCAAGGAAAACCGCCCGCGGTTTTGGTGAGCTTGGCCGATGCGCGTGCGTGCAAACCCAATTTATTGCTGATGGTGATTGTTTGTATGAGCATTTTTTTGGATTACTTGAAGCGACGGTTGTGTTTGAGCAATTTGAAGAACGCCTTGCGTGCCACCCGTGAGTGCGCGTTGAACCAAGGCGTCTAAGGATTCGTGCCGATAACAAACGGTACGCAACAGCATGGGCAAGTTGACGCCTGCAATTAATTTAGCCGATGTTTGATTCACGAGTTTTTGCGCAACGTTAGATGGCGTTGCACCCAACATATCGGTGAGAACCAACACTTGATCCATTAAGAGATGTTGAGTTTTTTTTTGCGCATCGAGCAGCGTTTTTTCGGGAGACTCAAGGGGCGGCACATCCAACACCATCACATCATCGGCACATTCGGGGTACACATGCATGGCGCAACTCTTAAGCGCTTGCGCCAGTGGAGCGTGTGCAATGATAAAAATGGTTGCGTTCATGTTTCAGCCGTTGGAATACTGGGATTATCTACCTTGTTATGTAAAAAATAAAGATACGAGCTAATACAAAAAAAAGCAAATGTGCCCATCGCACCTTGATACGCTTGTTCGTTGCTCCATCCTATCTGCTTCAAAAGATCGACCAAGAGACCAAAGCCCCACTGGACCACAAAAATTCCACTAAAAATCACCAGGTTGTAAGCCGACAGTGCACGGCCCACCAGCGTTGCAGGAAAAGCCATGCCCAGTGCAGGTTGTGAAATGGACACAAAAGAGCTGGTGACACAAAACAAAACCCAAGAAATAAGGCCTGCGTTTTGACCGTTCTGCGCAATCCATACTGAGACCATCAAACTCAGTGGTACACCCCACGTCATGATCTTGTTGGCGTCCCATCCTTTGGTTGCAAGCCATGGGTTAATAAAACCCCAAGCCCAAAACGTGAACATCATCACAACGTTGATGACAAACAATCCCCATGCGCCTTCGTCTGCGCTGTAGCCACTCACACGAACCATCCATGGGCCGGCCCATAGCGTTTGCATGGCAACCAGTCCTGCATAACAAAAAAAACCCATCGGCATGAGCCGTTTGAAATAGGGATGACGCCACACTTCACCATATCCCGAGAAAAGCCCGCCTGGTTTAGTAGCCGTCTGGGTTTGCTTCCAAGCGGGTGCTGTCCATGTGATTAACAACATAGACAACACAATCAGCAATCCGAGCCCAATAAATATGGGGCGCCATCCCCAAATTGGCATGAGCCATTGAACGGGCAATGTCGAGGCCAACATACCTACTGAGCCGGACATCAACATCCAAGAATTCGCTCTGATCTGAGTGCCCGCATCAAACCAACGGCGGTATCCCGTTAATGGCGCCATCAAACACGCACTCACACCGATACCCGTGATAACGCGCGCTAATAGCAAGGCAGAAAAATCAGTTGCAATTGAAAACAAAATGCAACCCAGCACTGACAAGCTCAAAAATCCCAATAAAACTTTTTTTGGCCCATGTCGATCTAACCAATTGCCCAATGGCAATTGGGTGAGTGCAAATCCAAAAAAATAGCCTCCTGCAAGCAAGCCCAAATCACTCGATTGCAATTGAAATTCAGTGGTGAGCGTGGGTGATAAGGTTGCGGTAATTGCTCTGACCAATGCCGATAAAAAATAAGCAGATGCAAATGCAATAAATACGATGACCGCATTTTTGCGGGATAACAGGGCAGAAGAAGTCATGAGTTTTTTAAAAAAGAAACCGTGGCAATAGTTGTTTAAATCTATCGATCAACACAGCATTATCACTTGAGCGAGAATAAGCCCATGAACTCATTAGATGGCATTCGCGTTCTCGATTTATCCCGCGTCTTGGCAGGCCCTTGGTGCACGCAAACTTTGGCCGACTTGGGCGCAGACGTCATTAAGGTGGAGCGTCCTGGCAGCGGAGACGACACGCGCACATGGGGCCCTCCTTTTTTAAAGGACAGCGAAGGCAAAGAAACCCGTGAAGCCGCTTATTTCATGGGAACTAATCGCAACAAACGCTCCATCACTTGCGATATCGCTAAGCCCGAGGGCCAAGCATTAATTAAACAATTGTTGATTCATTGCGATGTGTTCATTGAAAACTTTAAAGTGGGTGACATGGCTCGCTATGGTTTGGATTACAAAAGCTTGTCGGCACTTCATCCGCTTTTGGTTTATTGCAGCATCACGGGGTTTGGTCAATCAGGGCCGTATTGCAGCCGTGCGGGCTACGACTATGCCATTCAAGGCATGGGCGGCTTGATGAGTGTCACGGGCGATCGCGATGATTTGGGTGGCGGCCCACAAAAAGTAGGTGTTGCTGTGGCCGATTTATTCACTGGCATGTATTCCAGCGTTTCTATATTGGCGGCATTGCGTCATGTCGAAAAAACCGGTGTCGGTCAATACGTGGACATGGCTTTACTTGACACGCAGGTGGCTATGCTCGCCAATTTGGGCGCCAACTATTTGATTGAAGGACAACACACGGGACATGTGCCCGGTCGCATGGGTAATGCGCACCAAAATATTGTGCCGTATCAAGTCTTTGAAACCGCAAACAACGCACAAGGCGAGCGCGATTACATTATTTTGGCTGTGGGCAACGATCAGCAATACGCCAAGATGTGCGCTGTTGCCAATCGCACTGATTTATCAAGTGACCCTCGTTTTGTGCGCAATCAAGATCGCGTTCATCACCGCGATGTGTTGGGTGAACTGCTCAATATCGTTTTTAAAACACGAACCAAAGCGCAATGGCTGATTGATTTGACGGCAGCCAAAGTCCCGTGTGGTCCTATCAATAACTTGGCTGAAGTTTTTTCTGATCCGCATGTGCAACACCGGCAGATGGTTGACACCTGGACTCATCCTTTGAAGCATGCCGTTGAATTGGTGGCCAGTCCCATCAAAATGAGTGCTACACCCGTGAGAAAAGATTTACCGCCGCCGATGCTGGGTCAACACACCGATGAAGTTTTAAAAGAGTTGCTTGCACTTAATGATTCACAACTCTTGGATTTGCGTAAACAAGGCATCATTTAATGATGGATGCGCTTGCTCGCCTCAAAAGTTTTATTACTGTCTAAATTGATCGTGACAGGCTTTGCATGCTGCGCCTACTGCACCCGCAGCGGTTTTGATGTCATCGACCTTTCCGGATTTGGCCGCAACGTTGAGTTTGACCACTTCGAACTGCATTTTCTCTGATGCCTCTTTGAATTTAGCGGCGTCTTTCCAAATTTCAGGCTTGGCCTTGGTGTCGCCCTTGTCTGTTCCCTCTACAAAAGCCGGCCATGGCAGTTTAGACATGGTTTCCACAATGGCAGCGTTGTCAGCCAGCACCTTGGCGTCCATAGGAACGCGGCCTGAGGCCATGGCGCCGACGCGACCAAAATGTTGACCCATGACGAATAAAGCATTTTTTCTGTATTTGATGGCGTCTTCGGGTTTTGCAAATTGTTGCGCACTGGCTTGTCCACAATGTGCGGCGATCAAAAAAGCAAGGGCAAAAATCATCTGATTTTTCATCGTGGCGTTCCTTTAATTGAAAATAAAATTGTAGACTGCTTATTTTACATATCAAATTTATTTTGTGTTGTCGTTTCAAAATGGGCTTTTTATGAATCAACCTTCTTCACAATCGATTCGGGTCTGGGATTTGCCCACTCGTTTTTTCCATGTTTTATTAATTATTTTGTTTTGCGCACTGGTTGTGAGCGGCAGTCAAGGCGGCAACGCGCTAGATTGGCATGCACGTTTTGGTTTTGCCATGCTCACCTTGATTTTGTTTCGCTTAGTTTGGGGATTTGTTGGAGGGCATTGGTCGCGGTTTTTAACTTTCACCCCATCACCCAAAAGACTCTGGCGTTATTTGGTTGCAATCCGCCAGGGGTCTGACTCGCTCGAAGCTGGACACAATCCGATCGGTGCCTTGTCTGTTTATGCGTTTTTGTTTTTTCTGACATCGCAACTTGCTACAGGTTTAATTGCCGACGATGAAATTTCTTTTACAGGACCTTGGGCACATTTTGTTTCTAACAACCTGTCACTCTCGGCAACTTGGTATCACAAGGAAGTAGGCAAAAAAATATTGCTCTTGCTTGTTGTCATTCATATCGTTGCGGTTTTATACCATCTCTATCGCAAAAAAAATAATTTAATTCGTCCAATGATTACAGGCGACAAAATATTGCCGATTGAAACACGTGACTCGAATGACAGATGGAGGCAACGCCTACTTGCGTTGATCATTACAGTGGCATGCGCAGGATTAGTACGCATGCTGATTTCAATTTAAAAAAATTTAATGCTTAACTTGCGACAACATCGTGCCAGCGTCACTCACTTCAAATTTACCGGGGCCTTCAACATTGAGCGTTGCAACCTTGCCGTTTTTAACCAACATTGAGTAGCGGTTGCTTCGAACACCCATGCCGCGTGCTGTGAGGTCTAAAGACAAACCTGTCGCTTTAGTGAAATCTGCACTGCCGTCGCCCAACATGCGAACTTTGCCGTCTGTTTTGAGATCGCGCGCCCATGCGCCCATCACAAAAGCATCATTGACGCTGACACACCAAATCTCATCCACGCCTGCTGATTTGAGTTGATTGAATTGCTCAACATAACCAGGCACGTGTTTGGCAGAACAAGTTGGTGTGAACGCACCAGGTAGCGCAAACAACGCAATGGTTTTACCGGCACTGGCTTTGACGACGTCAACTGCGTTAGGGCCGATGCTGCAACCGTTGCCCTCGACTTCGCTGTACTCCATCAATGTTGCTGCTGGTAATGAATCTCCGACTTTGATCATGGTGAACTCCAATAGGTTTGTTAAAAATTGTTTCTACAAATGAAACAACCCACGTATTGTGGGTTGTTTTAAAAGACTTTGCACAAGACGGGCTTGTGGGTCTTAAATCATCTCCGCCTTTTCGACCAAACGGGTAGCAACCCAGTTTTTAGTTTTAGAAATTGGCTTGCTCTCAGTGATTTCGATGACATCACCTGTGTGGAACTCACCTTTTTCATCGTGAGCGTGGTATTTGCTGGACTTGGCAACAATCTTGCCATAGAGCGCATGTTTAACGCGACGCTCAACCAGTACAGTGACTGTTTTGCTTCTCTTGTCACTCACAACCTTGCCAATCAAGGTGCGTTTGAGGGATTTTTTTTCTTCCGTCATGATCGCTCCTTATTGACCGGCTTGCTTTTGGGCAAGTATGGTTTTTGCGCGCGCAATGCTGCGTCGTGTTTGACGCATTTGAGCTGTGTTGTTGAGTTGTTGAGTGGCTTTTTGCATGCGAAGTCCAAAATGTGCTTTTTGCAATTCTTTGACTTCGTTGGCTAAAGTGGCCACGTCTTTTTGGCGTAATTCAGCAGCTTTCATTTGTTATTTCTCCTGAATTATTGGCCAATCATGCGAGCCACAAAAGTGGTGCGCAAGGGCAGTTTGGCAGCAGCAAGGCGAAATGCCTCACGCGCGAGTTCTTCGGGCACCCCTACGATTTCGTAAAGGATCTTACCGGGCTGAATTTCAGCCACGTAGTATTCTGGATTGCCCTTACCGTTACCCATACGCACTTCAGCAGGCTTTTGCGAAATAGGTTTGTCAGGGAAGATCCGAATCCAAATGCGTCCGCCACGTTTGACGTGACGTGAAATTGCACGACGTGCAGATTCGATTTGACGCGCAGTGAGACGGCCACGATCTGTGGACTTAAGACCGAAGTCACCGAATGCAACAGAGTTACCTCGTGTTGCAATGCCCGTGTTGCGGCCTTTTTGTTCTTTGCGGTATTTACGGCGTGCCGGTTGCAGCATGCTTATTCTCCTTTTCCGTCCGCAGCCGTGCCAGTGGATGCGGGCGCGGTCACCTTGCGGACGCGCTTGGCGGTGGTTTTGGGAGCATCAACAGCTTCAGCGGGTTTATCGCTGCCATCTGTTGGTGCGGCATTGGTTGAGCCACGGCGTCCACCGCGTGCAGGACGATCGCCTGCAGAGCGTGCATCACGACGGGGTCCACGTGGGCGACGCTCTTCTTCATTGCGTGGCTCTTGGGCAACAGGCGCATCGTTGCGACCCAATGTGTCGCCCTTGTAAACCCAAACTTTGACGCCAATCACACCATAAGTGGTTTTGGCTTCAGAGGTTGCGTAATCGATATCGGCGCGCAATGTATGAAGTGGCACACGGCCTTCACGATACCACTCGGTACGCGCAATTTCAATTCCATTGAGACGACCCGCAGACATGATCTTGATGCCTTGAGCCCCCAAACGCATAGCGTTTTGCATGGCGCGCTTCATGGCACGGCGAAACATGATGCGTTTTTCTAATTGTTGTGTGATGCTGTCAGCAATCAGTTGCGCATCGATTTCGGGCTTTCGCACTTCTTCGATATTGACAGCTACTGGCACGCCTAAACGCAAGGCTAATTCTTTTTTGAGAAATTCGATGTCCTCGCCTTTTTTACCGATGACCACACCCGGACGAGCAGAATAAATGGTGATTCGTGCATTTTTGGCAGGACGCTCAATAACGATGCGTGAAACAGCGGCGTTTTTGAGTTTGACTTTGAGGTACTCGCGCACCTTGATATCTTCGGCCAACATGCCAGCGAAATCTCGATTGCTTGCATACCAACGACTGGCCCAATTACGGCTCACCGAGAGGCGGAAACCGGTGGGGTTGATTTTTTGTCCCATATCTTCCTAGACCTTTCAGTTACCAACCGTCACATACACATGGCATGTGGGCTTGCTAATACGATTACCACGGCCTTTGGCGCGTGCTGTAAAACGCTTGAGCGTTGTGCCTTGCTCCACATAAATGGTTTTGACACGAAGTTCATCAATGTCTGCACCGTCGTTATGTTCTGCATTAGCAATAGCTGACTCGAGCACTTTTTTGACAATGCCGGCTGCTTTTTTCTGTGTGAAGGTCAGGATGTTGAGGGCCTGGTCCACTTTTTTGCCGCGAATGAGGTCTGCAACCAATCGACCCTTGTCGACTGATAAACGAACGCCTCGCAGGACTGCACGTGTGTCCATTTGCTCTCCTTACTTCTTTTGGACTTTTTTGTCCGCAGGGTGACCTTTGAAGGTACGTGTCAAGGCGAATTCGCCAAGCTTGTGCCCTACCATTTGGTCGGTGATGTAAACAGGAACATGCTGCTTACCGTTGTGAACGGCGATCGTGAGCCCAATGAATTCGGGCAGGATCATAGAGCGGCGTGACCAGGTCTTGATTGGTTTTTTGTCTTTGTTGGTTACCGCTTTGTCAGCTTTCGCTGCTAAATGGTGGTCGACAAAGGGTCCTTTTTTGAGTGAACGTGTCATGTGCTACCCCTTATTTCTTGCGACGCGAAACGATCATGACTTGCGTTCGCTTGTTGTTGCGGGTGCGGTAGCCCTTGGTGAGATTGCCCCAAGGATCCACAGGTGCACGACCTTCGCCCGTACGTCCCTCGCCACCACCATGGGGGTGATCGATTGGGTTCATGGCAACACCACGCACGGTTGGACGAATGCCCATCCAGCGCTTAACGCCAGCTTTACCCAATTGACGCAGGCTGTGCTCTTCGTTGGAAACTTCGCCAATGGTTGCACGGCACTCGATCAGAACCTTGCGAACTTCGCCCGAGCGCATACGCACTTGAGCATAAGCGCCTTCACGCGCCAACAAAGTGGCAGATGTGCCAGCCGAGCGCGCAATTTGTGCACCCTTACCAGGACGCAATTCGATGCAATGAATGGTGGAGCCAACAGGAATATTGCGAATAGGCAATGTGTTGCCTGCACGAATCGGAGCCTCTGAACCACTCAGCACGGTTACGCCGACTTCAAGTCCGCGCGGTGCAATGATATAAGTGCGCTCACCGTCTGCATAACAAAGCAATGCAATGTGTGCTGTACGGTTTGGGTCGTATTCGATGCGCTCAACTTTGGCAGGAATGCCATCTTTGATCCGACGAAAGTCTACGATACGGTAGTGGTGCTTGTGACCACCACCTTTGTGACGCGTCGTGATGTGACCGTTATTGTTGCGACCTGCTTTTTGAAACTGTGGCACAAGCAACGGTGCAAATCCAGCTCCTTTGTACAGGTGATCGCGAGTGACCTTGACCACGCCGCGTTGGCCTGGACTGGTCGGTTTCATTTTAATGACAGCCATGATTAAGCACCCTCCCCAGAGAGGTTGAGTTCTTGACCTGGCTTGAGCGTGACATAGGCCTTGCGAATATTGTCGCGACGACCAACGGAACGGCCAAAACGCTTGGTCTTACCCTTGGTGTTAACCACTGAGACGCCCTTGACTTCAACCTTGAACATGAGTTCAACAGCGGCCTTGATTTCGAACTTGGTGGCGTTTTGTAAAACTTTGAAGGTGACTGAGTTGGATTTTTCTGCAACCATGGTGGCCTTTTCGGACACGATGGGCTCGACCAACACTTGCATCAAACGGCCTTCATCAAATTTGGTGGTGCTCATGCGAACATCTCCTTGATTTGTTCAATTGCGGCTTTGGTAATGATCACTTTTTTGTAATGCACCAAAGAAACGGGGTCAGCATAACGAGGCTCAACCACCAACACATTGATCAGGTTGCGTGAGGCAAAGTACAAGTTGTCATCAACTTCGTCGGATATAACCAGCACGGAGTCGAGATTCATGGCCTTTAGTTTGGCTGCGAGCAATTTGGTTTTGGGTGCTTCGACTTTGATCGATTCAACCACGGCCAAACGGCCTTCGCGTGCCAACTGGGAAAAGATGGAGGCCATACCAGCTCGATACATCTTTTTGTTGATTTTTTGTGTAAAGTTTTCTTCGGGGCTATTAGGGAAAATGCGACCACCGCCACGCCACAAAGGAGAAGAAGTCATACCTGCGCGAGCGCGGCCTGTTCCTTTTTGTTTGAATGGCTTTTTGGTGGAGTGCTTGACTTGTTCGCGGTCTTTTTGAGCGCGTGTACCTTGCCTTGCATTGGCTTGATAAGCCACCACAATTTGGTGAACCAAATCTTCGTTGTATTCACGACCGAAAACGGTTTCTGGCACATCCATTTTGGATGATGCTTTACCTTGGTCATTGAGGAGTTCGATTTGCATCAGTTTGCTCCCTTGGCAGCGACTTTGATCGCTGGGCGAACAGTTACAAAACCACCAGCGGATCCAGGCACAGCACCTTTGATCATGAGGAGTTGCCGCGCTTCGTCAATACGAACTACGTCGAGGTTTTGTGTGGTACACGTGATGTCGCCTAAGTGGCCCGACATGCGCTTACCAGGAAACACGCGGCCAGGATCTTGCGCCATTGAAATAGAACCAGGCACGTTGTGCGAACGGCTGTTACCGTGTGATGCACGCTGTGACTTGAAGTTATGGCGCTTGATGGTTCCTGCAAAACCTTTACCGATAGAGGTGCCTTGCACATCTACTTTTTGACCCACTGAAAAAATGGCTGACACAGGAACAGTTGCGCCTGTTGCATATTGAGCAGCAGTTTCTGCTGTAACTCTGAATTCTTGGGTTAATTCGCCTGCTTCGACACCTGCTTTGGCGTGGTGTCCAGCGGAAGGCTTGGTGACGCGCGATGCTTTGCGCAAACCAAATGTGACCTGTAAGGCCACGTAGCCGTCGTTTTCTTGGGTCTTGACTTGGGTCACGCGGTTGTTTGAAACATCGACCACTGTGACAGGCACTGTATCGCCCTCATCAGTGAACAGACGCATCATGCCCACTTTGCGACCAAGCAAACCCAAACGGGTGCTTTGACTCATTGTTTTTCTCCAAAACTCTCACCAAAACCACTTCAATTGGCAGCTTTGTTTGTATGTGAAAGAAGGTTGATAAATCCCCGCACAACTTTGTGCTGAGCCTGCCATTATAAACCCCAAACCAAGCTTGACGCAAGATTTTGGAAGCTTTTTTTAATTGAGGCGCCCGTTTTGTGGGGCGCCAACCCAATTACTGGAGCTTAATTTCCACATCAACGCCAGCAGGAAGATCGAGTTTCATGAGTGCGTCCACCGTTTTGTCGGTGGGGTCCACGATGTCCATCAAACGCTGGTGTGTGCGGATTTCGAGCTGATCACGACTGGTCTTGTTGACGTGAGGCGAGCGCAAAATGTCAAAACGCTTCATGCGTGTTGGCAAAGGAACGGGACCTCTAACAATAGCGCCTGTGCGCTTGGCGGTGTCAACAATTTCTGCTGCGGATTGGTCGATGAGTTTGTAATCAAAGGCCTTCAAACGAATACGAATTTTTTGTTTGGCTGACATTGATTACTCCATGATCTTTGCAACGACGCCGGCGCCGACGGTTTTGCCGCCTTCGCGAATGGCAAAGCGCAAACCTTCTTCCATCGCAATGGGGTGGATCAG
>RFYV01000111.1 GCA_009921265.1 Betaproteobacteria bacterium
ACAATCCGTGTCAACCCCCTTAAAAATATACCATCTCTCTCTTGCGAACTTCCATCATCTTGCCCACCACAGCAAACAAGCTGTCCTTCATGTGCAAGTCGTTTGCGTCGTACCCAACTTGGTCAGCCATCGTCCACGGCAACCCGGTTGTCAAGGCTGACTTCTCACCCGTCTTGCTCTCGTCGTTGTCAGCAAAGATGAACCGCTTGCCCTTGATCTGGTCGGCCACTTGGATCATGTTGCTGGCGCTGAAGCAAATCACCACTGATGCCGGGATGCCCACACTGCGCAGGGCGTGGCGCACCGACAGCCCGGTGGCAAAGCCCTCCACCAGCCACGATTCGTCGTTGCGTCTATCGCCAAGGTACAGAACCGCATTCTTGGCGCGCATGCCGTGGAGCATCTTTTTTTCGTACTTGCGCGCTTCCATGTCCCAACGGATCGACTGGTACCCATGCAACTTGTTGGTTGACACGTTCCTCATGGGGATCAGCAGTTTTTCGTCCAGCACCAGCCCACGGGTCTCCTTGAACCCTTTCATTTCAAGGTAGCCGTGGTTGTCATACTTGGCACTGCGCAGGGTTACGTCGGCTTGGAATGCGGCATTCTGGTAACTCCTCTCTTGGTCGGTAGCCGCAGAGGCCCTTTTTATGGCCATCAGGCGCTTTTCGTCGTCAGTCCAAGGCTTGGCATGCGGGTCTTCAAACCAGATCACCTTGGCCTCTCCTGACCAGTCCATGACCCATCCGCGCTGGCCATCCCAAAAGTAGGCACCGTTGCCTGAGGTCGGCCGCTCTACCGTGCCGCATCGTTTGATCTTGTCGGACTTATACAGGCGTTGGGGATCAATGGCCACGCCATGCACCCGTGCAAAGTCAATGAAGGTCATGCTCACTCCCCGTGATATTGCCAAAGAACTGCATTGCAGTGGCAATGGACAGCGCCAATAGTCATCCCGTTTTCGTGTGAATGGTGAAGATGCACGGGATGCTTGAAGAAGTTTTCTGGGAACAGCCTTTTGTTCAGGGGCTTAGACATGACTTCCTTGCTTGCGTTTCCCGACAACGGCTCTTGACAGTGTGAGCATTTACCGTCCTGCTCACGCACGTATTGCTCGCGCACTTGACGACGTTGCCATGAAGCCAAAGCCCTGTAATCAACTGGCAGGACGTATTCGTTTGACACAATGAAAGTCATTTGCGTGCCCCCATACCCTTCTTGAACGCGATGTTCATTTGCTGAATCTTGTTGTACACGTTCTTGGTGATCTCAACTGCTGGGGCTCTTGAGAACTGCCACTGCGTCTCTTGCCCGGTAATCTGCTTGAACAGGTGCCATGCACGTCCTGATTGTTTATCAGGCTGGCTGTGGTGCTTGGCATACGCTACCACTTGATGCCACAAGTGCTCGGCGTTGTCGGCCAACTTCTTTTTGTTCTTGCCTTCACCAATAAAAATTTCCTTCATGTGGCCGGGAAGTGCCTCGCTCACTTGCGACGACACCTTCTCGTAACCGCAGGCCATGCACCGCTTGCTGAATGGCATGTAGCCGCAACGTGGGCAACCCCTGACCTCAAACTCTTCGTCCTTGCGAATCGTCTTGTCCAGCTTGTCGCCAGAGTCAAGCGAATCCAAACCGTTGAAGTAAATTTCGTTGAAGTCGTCAAAGAAACGAATGATGTTGCCGCTGAAGTCCAGCAGGTGGCAATCCACCTTCCCAGTCTCAGGCGAAGAGCGCAGGCCACGGCCCCACATCTGGATCGCGGTAGACAATGACTTGCGCAAAGGGCGCGCATCGCAGATACAACCCACGTCAGGTACGTCAAAGCCTTTGGCCAATGCCTCGACACTGATCAACACCTTCAAGTGGCTGTCGGGCTTCCTGTACTCCTTCAAGAGGTCTTCACGCTCCTTCTTGGTGGTGTCGGCCGTAAACACAGCGGCCATGATGCCAGCGTTGATAAACTGCCTGCACAATTCCTCGCAGTGCTTGATGGTGGCACCAAACACAATGGTCTTGCGGTTGTCACCAAAGCGTTGCCAGTCGGCCACCACGTCACCCACGATCTTGAGTTCGCGCTCTTCTGCGGCTTTGTCTGTCCACTCACCCCCGGCGGTCTCCGCACCCGTCATGTCAGGCTTGGAACACGAGAAGATTCGCATGGGCACCAGCACGCCGTTTTGTGTCAGGTCGTACATGGTGGTGGCGTTGATCAGGTTCGAGAATATCTTGCCCAGCCCCACAGTGAAGGGCGTGGCCGACAGACCAATCACAGCGGCCTTGGTGTTCATCGCAAACTCAGTCCAAGCCTTGTAAGTGGTGTGGGCCTCATCGACCACCAACACGTCCATTGCTGGCCAGAAGTTGCGCTTGCCAATGGTCTGCACAGAGGCAATTTGAAGCAGTTCATCCGGGCGACGACGCCAATGTTTGGCTTGGACGATACCGTGATTGAACAAGCCGTATCGGTCAGCCACCTCAGAGGTTTGGTCAATCAGCGTGGTGCGATCGCACAAGAACACTGCGCGCTTGCCCTTTTGCATGGCCTCGTTGCAGATGCGCAGACCAAGGTAGGTCTTCCCAGCCCCGGTGGGGGCCATGATGATCTGATTCTTGTGGCCATCACGAAACCCTTGGCGAAGGGCATTGTGGGCTGTCAGTTGAAACTCGCGGGGTGTTGGGAATCCATCATCACGCTCACTTGGCGCTAGGGCTAGGTTCATTTTTTGGCTTTCGACTTGTCGATTTGTTTTTGAAGTTCTTTGACCATCTTCACGGCTTGGTTGCGCTCATTCATCAAGCCTTTAAAGCGCACGTCCAGTTGAGCGTAAGCAAGGTTCAGGCGCTTGATTTCCTCGTGAGCAGTGGCCAACGCATCGTCAGCTTCAAGCATTTTGTACATGATGTCCGTGTCGGCTTGCAGTGCCAATTCGTTGGCTTTCAACTCAGCGTCATCTGGGTCAACCCCAACATTCGTGTAGGTGTTTTCCCTACTTGTTGCTTTTTCGCCACTAACTGGGCTGGCCACATCAGTGTTGCTAGTCTGACTAGCAAGTTCCTTTGCTTTCTTCTGAATGTGCTTGTCTTTTGACTCTTTTTGCTTCTTCTTCCTCTCAGGGTCACGCACACCAGCAACAAACGACTGGGACACCACGCAAATCTTGGCAATCTCGTAGTTGGACTTATCCTTGAGCAACGGGTTGGCCAAGGCGTCCTGCACGACCTTCTGTTTGTCATCAAAGGAACGGGGCAGGCCGTGACGTGAATTCACTCCGTAGGAACGGATAACGGCCTCAGCCTGTGTGCCCGGCACGTACTTGATGGTCACTTCTTTGATGGCCATCAGCTTGTAGGCGTGGTAGCGGTGGAAGCCATCCACCAACCAATACGTCACGCCATCAAAGTTGGTGTCAATGGGATCAAATTCGTACCCCTCCTTCATCATCTCCACCATGTGGTAGACGTGCTGTTGATCGATCACTACACGGCCTTGGGTGCCGCCATCGATCCTGATGTCATTCAGTTTTACTTTTCTCATTTAAATCTCCAGTTAAAAACCCAGCTTCGGGTCAGTTAAAAATATCGGGCCGCAGTTCTTTCGCACTCACGAGGCCTTGGGTGGCCTTCTCAATTTTTTTGGACAACTCAGGTGACGGTCTTCGTGCCTTTCTGATCAAGAGTCCAAGCCACGTTTGGGTGATGCCAAGGTGGTCTGCCATCTCTTTCTTCGAGCCGTAGGGTTCGCCTTTGAAATACTGTCTAAGGTTCATATGCCCTCCTTTCTTTTGAGGGACTGTAACACAAGTCTCTAATTCCGTGTTATAGTCTTTCTACGTTCAAGATGAACGGGTCATTGTCCTATGGGACGTTTTACAAAGGAAAAATTATGAGTTTTTACGTTGAAGACAACGGGGGTAATTTTGAGCGTTGCCCTGCTGGCATGCATCTCAGCCGTTGCTATCGTATTGTTGATCTGGGCACTCAAAAATCAGAGTACATGGGTCAGGTCAAGTACCTTCACAAGATCATGCTGGGCTGGGAAATTCACGGCATGCATGACGACGGCACCACCATTCAGATGATGGACGGCCGACCGTTTGCAATTTTTAAAAACTACACGCTGTCTTGGTCTGAAAAAGCCAACCTTCGTCTTGACCTTCAGTCATGGCGTGGCAAACCTTTTACTCAGGAAGAGATGCGCAAGTTTGACTTGAAAAACGTGCTTGGTGCTTTTTGCATGTTGAACGCAATTGATCGTGTTGGCAAAGACGGCAAGACGTACACCAACGTCGCTGGCGTCACCCCTGTGCCTGCCATGATCAAACAGAACGGTTTGCCCAAAGCAGTCAACCCAAATGAGTTGTTCAAAATTGACACCCCGGACATGGAAATGTTCAACAAGTTCAGCGACAACTTGAAGGCAAAAATTGCCTCATCGCCTGAGTGGCAGAAGTTGCAGAACAAACCATCTGCGCCACAGCCTCAGTCATCAACCAAGTCTGGTTTTGATGACTTGGACGACGACGTGCCTTTTTAAGGAGACATTATGTTTATTTCAAAAACAGAAAAAGAAGACTTGTTCCATCGGATTGCTGTGTTGGAGCAAACGGTTATTGACATGAAAACATGGCTGGCCCCAAAGCCAGAAGAAAGCATCCGCAAGGGGCGTCAGTGGTCGCTAGAGCAACGAGCAATTGCATCGGCAAACATGAAAGCACGTCACGCAAAAGAAAAACCACCAAAGGAAAACACATGAGCACAATCATTGCCCGGTCGGCCGAGTCCGTCCATTGGTACAAGCAGGACGGTGGCCCACAGTACACCGTCAAGGCAAAAGACGGCTCAGACCGCCCTACAACCCTCAGGGACGCACGCAAGATGGATTTGGTACCGTCGGTCACCACCATCATGAAAATCGCCGCCAAGCCCGGTTTAGAGCAGTGGAAGCTGGAACAAATGCTTCTTGCCGCCATGACCTTGCCAAGGTTGGGTGACGAGTCAGAGAAGGCTTACATTGCGCGCATCGTGTCCGACTCAAAAGAAACGGGCAAGCAAGCCGCTGAGTTGGGCACCCGCATCCACGAATCAATTGAGGCATGGATGGAAGGCGTGCGCCCGGTGGAGCACGAAGAAATGGCCAAAGCGTTTGAGGAGTCCATCTTCAACCATTTTAAGACCCATCCGTTTCAACCATGGCTTACCGAGCGTTCATTTGCCAGCCCCATGGGCTTTGGTGGCAAGGTTGACTTGTACTGCGTGGCTGACGAGCACGCATCTGTTGGCGTTGTGCTGGACGCCAAGTCAAAGGACTTTGGGCCCGACGACAAGATCGACGCCTACGACGAACATCTCATGCAATTGGCGGCATACCGTCATGGCTTAGAGGTACCGCATGCACGCTGTGCAAACGTGTTTGTCTCTCGTACACACCCCGGCCTTGTAAAGGTTGTGGAGTGGCCCGAGGACGAACTGGTGAAGGGCTGGGAAATGTTCCAAGCCTTGCTTCGCTTTTGGAAATTAAAAAACAACTTTGGAGTTTGAAATGGCAGAACGTATTTATGTAGTTGGTGGCCCCACAGGTATCCACCTCGTGAACTCATCCACCAAGCAAGGTGCAATTGCTTACGTGGCCCACAACGCTTACAAGGCCACCGTGGCCACCCAAAGCGATTTGGTTGAACTGGTTGGGAAAGGCGTAAAGGTCGAGCACGCCAAGGCAAACAACATGGAGTTGGATTTGGAGGAAACAAAATGACACTTAAAAAAGAAGACGTTTCTCAAGCCTTCTTTGCCGCAGGCCTTGAGGGTGACTACAACTTCCTTGAAGACGACTTGATGAAGTTGGCCAAGGTCTTTGGTGAGTTGCGCGACAACGAACTCAATGAGCGGGTTTACAAAGCCACTCAGAATGAGCGCGCACGTTGCGTTGACTTTGTGCGCAGTCTCAACCCGGCGGTTGCGCAGGCCCTTGAAGACAAAAAAGGCCCACTATGATTCACCTCATGCTTGTGGGAATGGCTGTTGCGGCCATTTACGTCTTGTTCTCAAACTAAAAAGGAGCCCTCTCAGGGGGGTATCCGAGAGGGCTCGAAAGGGGCAACTGCAATGCCCTCACGCCGGGGAGACGGCCTGCGTGACTCTACTGCCCAGACAATCCACCTTTGGGTGTCTGGGCCTCTTTCGGTTTATTTAAGTAGTCATATGCCGACCACGCCAGTTCAGGCGCTTGCAAAATTGCACCGCCAACTTGAGTAACGCCAAACGGAAGAATGCTTGCAACACCGCCTGCCGTAGCGGCTGTCTTGGATGCCAAGCGCCACTCATCAGGGGTCAGACCCATGACTGTTTCCTGCTTTTTGCCTTCCGCTTTTTCTCTTTCGATTTTCTTTGCCAATTCCCATGCGTCGTAACCTTGGACGCCAGCCATTGCGCCACCAAAACCGCCAAGACCAATTCGGCCCAATGAAGGCAATGCGCCTTTGACCACTTGCCCTGCATTTACAGCTTGATCAGCAACACGAGTGGCCATTGTTGGCGTGTGCGTGTACTTGGACAAATCAATTGCTGGCTTGCCGGGTATGGTTGATGGCGTTATCTTGCCAGTGTCAATCAAAGTCTTGGAACCATAAGCCTGCGGCTTGTACACAGGTTTGGTAATC
>RFYV01000112.1 GCA_009921265.1 Betaproteobacteria bacterium
ACGAGTGATCAGCCAAAAATTATCGGAGGCTTTTGGGCAGAGTTTTTTAGTTGAAAATCGACCAGGCGCCAATGGCGGATTAGGTGCAGAATTGGTGGCTAAGGCAGCACCCGATGGCTACACTTTGTTGATTGCAGCCAGTGGTCCTATCGTGATTAACCCAGTTCTATATCGCAAAGTTGCATATGATCCTTTGACTGATTTTGTTCCCATCAGTCAAATCACAAGTTTTCAATACGCTGTCGTTGTGCGAGACGCTTCACCCATTCAAAGCATTCAAGACTTGATGAACCGCGCGCGTGAAAATCCTGGAACTCTCAGTTATGGATCAACAGGTATTGGTGGTGGTGGACACTTAGCAGGTGCCATGTTAGAAAAAATTGGAGGTGTGCGTTTAATCCACGTTCCGTACAAAGGAGGCGCTGCGATTTGGGGTGATTTGCTGGGCGGTAATCTTTCATTTACTTTTGAAGCGTTGGTCACTGCTGCGCCAATGATGAAATCTGGAAAGATTCGCGGCTTTGCTGTCACTGGCGCTCAACGATCTGCAACACTACCACAACTGCCAACGCTTGCAGAGTTGGGTTACAAGGGCTACAGCATCGGTCAGTTTCAAGGTATGTTGGCTCCTGCAAAGACCGATCCTTATGGAAAACTCATCAAGGAAAATAACATCACACCCGATTGAATTGGATTGAGTGCGTCATGCACGGAGTATCGAGATGAATCAACGATGGAAGCAAAGACCCGAAGGATCGAATTGGGGAGATTTTGGCCCTGACGATCAACGTGGGCGCATGAATTTGTTAACACCAGAGCGTCGACTGCAAGCGATGAAGGAAGTGATCACTGGAGATATTTTTTGTTTGAGTTTGCCACTCGATCGACCTGGTGGACAAGTGCTCAATGACCATCGATGCGCCCCTGTCTTCAAGCCCATCCTTCGCGGTGGAAATCAGATGTTTAATTTCCCGATGGATCAAGTGGATGCGAGATTCACAGATGTGAGTTCTGATGAAGCGGTATTGATCTATAGCCAGTATTCAACGCAATGGGATAGTTTTGCGCACAAGGGCTCTTTATTTGATGTTGATGGAAGCGGTGTACGCAAACGTGTGCATTACAACGGATGGGAAATCGTCGATCAAAGCAACCGTGGAACGCAAGGCGAATTGGGCGCGCAAGCTGTATCCATTGCCAATATGGCTGAAACTGGTGTTCAAGGTCGGGGCGTCATGGTTGATTTACATCGTCATTTGGGTAACGAGAGAACACACGTTGATCTCAACATGCTTTTAAAAATAATGCAAGAAGACAAAATCAGTGTGAGCGAAGGCGATATCTTGTGTCTGCATTCGGGACTGGGTCAATTAATCATGAATAGCCCAATTAGTGGGCCTGATCCATCGATTCGATTGGCTTGTGCGGTGTTGGATGGAAGTGATCCCGCATTGCTCAACTGGATTACTGAAACAGGGATTGTTGCGATTGCAGCTGATAACTTAGCGGTGGAGTCTTCATCGACATTGGGTGTGCGAAAAAATATTGGACCTCACGGTGCAGTGTTGCCATTGCATGAACATTGTTTGTTTAAAATTGGTGTGCATTTAGGCGAGTTGTGGTATCTCACTGAATTGGCGCAATGGCTTCATCAACATCGACGCAATCGGTTTTTGTTAACAGCACCACCGCTCAGGCTTCCTGGGGCAGTGGGCTCACCTGTGACCCCCGTGGCGACTGTTTAGTGTGTATTAATAACTCTAAAAATTATTTTCAATCAGCTGTTAATTGATTTTCAATAATAATTTTTGCATATTTTCTTCGATCGCTTGCAATCAGTTCGGCAAATTGAGCGGGGGTGTTACTCGTAGGAACTGCACCTTGTGCGATCAATTGTTGACTCACCTCAGGCATTGCAACGACTTCCCTAACGCTCGATACAATTTCATCAATGATCTCTTTGGGCGTACCTGTTGGTGCTAAAAAGCCAATCCATGAGCCAGACTCTGCACCTGTAATTCCTGATTCAATCAAAGTTGGGACTTCGGGTAATGCAGGTGAGCGAGATTTACTTGTGACCACAAGGGCTTTGAGTTTGCCTGCTTTTACGTAGGCTGATGTTTCAAGGATAGAGACCATTAAAACCTGAACATTACCCGACATCAAATCGGTAATGGCTGCACTACCACCTTTGTAGGGAGCGTGCTGCATTTTTGCACCTGTTGCAATTTTGAACGTCTCAACCGATAAATGAGGAGAACCTCCAGCCCCCGAACTTGCATACGACAAGAGATTGGGTTGCGCTTTTGATAAAGCAACCAAATCTTGTGGAGTTTTTACAGGCAGAGTTGGCGTGACCACCATCACAAACGGTAATTCTGCAATCAAACTAATGGGTGCAAATGATGTATCGGGGTTGTAGTTGAGTTTTTTGTACAAAGTGGGATTGATGGACTGAGTTCCGACATTGCCCGTGAGCAATGTATATCCATCAGGTTTGGCTCTGGATACTGCCTCTAAGCCGACATTCCCGCCCGCGCCTGCACGGTTTTCAATCAATACAGGTTGCCCCCATAGTTGCGACAGTTTTTGAGCAACCACGCGTGTGCCAACGTCTGTGCCACCACCGGGCGTGAATGGCACCACGATGGTGACTGCTCGCGTAGGCCATGAGGCTTGAGCGAATGTGTTCAATGAACAAACGGCAACTAAAGAAATGAGAAAGAGTTGCGATTTTTTGTACAATGATATTTTAAATGAGTGATGCATGATTAAAGATCTTTCTGTTGATGTCCAACGGTGAAATCATTCAGTCCACAAACATCTTTTCCTTTGAGTAACCAAAGCGGGCGAGTGGCAAAATTTAAATTTAAACCACTTGTACCTTTGGCAGGATGCAATGTTCGATCGAAGTGTGATGTGGTCGGCATATAGCGTATTGCTACACCGGTGCGACGCATGTGAGATGTATTGGCATCCGCCCCATGAATCATATAAACATCATGCAATGACATTTGACCCGGTTGTAGTTCAAGGTCAACAGCTTTTAAAGAATCAAATGTGTCTTTTTGAAGCGATTGATTTAAAGTTAACTCCACCTTATCTTCAAACAAATGTGGATGCAATATTTTATTTTGATGGGATTGCGGTATGACTCGTAAACAACCATTTGATTTGAGACTGGGTTCAATTGCAACCCATACCGTGCAAGTGGCCAAGGGACGTATGGGCCAATATTGCCCGTCTTGATGCCAAGGCGTTGCGTAACCCTCTTCTGTAGGCTTACAAAATATTTGACATCCCCATAGCGCAAGGTTGGGCCCAATCAGTTGGGAGACCATATCGACTAGAGGAGGGTACATGGCCAACTCTAGAAATTTCTTACTTCCAATGACACCATCGTCATTTTTTCCTTCGATGTGTGCGCTGACCAGTTTTTCTGGTCTTACATTGGGGTTGGCATCAATCAATTGTTGCAATGTGATTTGGAGTTGATGCACCATCTCTTGGGGCAAACTAAAGCCAGGGACTACATAGCCCTCTTGCTGATATTGTGTGACTTCTTTTTTAGTGAGTATGGATTGCATATTTTTCCATTCAAATAAAAACACCTTTCATGCCTCCAGCAGGGTAGCGTGTACCTGCAGCAGCGCCCACAGGAAAAGCATTTGAAAGCAAATTGATATCGTGCTTGGAGAGTTGAACCTTGAGAGCGCCCAAATTTTCATCCACACGCACAATTTGTTTGGTGCCTGGAATCGCAATCAAATCTTCACCTTGCGCAAGCAACCAAGCAAGCGCGAGTTGGCTCGGTGTGCAATGTTTATTGTTAGCTATTTGAATGATGGCGGAAACGAGTTCTTGGTTACGCTCAAAATTACCTGGCTGAAAACGTGGATGATCCTTGCGTCTGTCGTTACTAAAGTCCGATATGTTTTTTACAGCGCCTGTTAATAGGCTTCTGCCTAAGGGTGAATAAGCCACAAAAGATATCCCCAGTTCGCGAGTGACTTTGAGCGTCGCTTCAGCTTGTTCTCTGTATAAAAGTGAATATTCTGTTTGTACAGCAGCTAGCGGATGAATTTTGTGAGCGCGACGAATCGTCTCGGGACTGGCTTCGCACAAACCAATGGAGCGAATTTTTCCTTCGGTCAATAAATTTTTCATGGCGCCCACTGTCTCTTCGATGGGAACGCTAGGATCGATGCGATGCACGTAATACAAGTCAATCACATCTTGATTTAAGCGCTTGAGACTCGCTTCACACGCTTGTCGAACGTATTCAGGTTTGCCGTTGACGCCATTGGCACCTGCTTGGCCTTTTGTTTGTCCAAACTTACTTGCCAATACCACTTGATCTCTTCGCCCTATGAGTGCGGTGCTGAGCAAAGTCTCGTTATGCCCCCAGCCGTACATATCGGAAGAATCCAAAAAGTTGATGCCGTGATCAATGGCGTGTTGAATAACAGCGACGCCATTGTCATCACTCGATTCACCATAGATGCCAGACAATGACATTAAACCCAGACCGATGCTGGTGACTGAAATTCCTGATTGACCTAATGGGCGTGTCGGATTGACCATAAAAACCTTTTTAAAAATTTATTCAATTTGAATTTGGGCTTGAGTCGCTAATTTTTTAAAATTGGCGATCTCTTCTGCAATGAGTTTATCCATCTCATCGGGCGTGTTGGTGGCAGGCTCGATTCCCAAAGGCGTGAAGCGTTGTTTAACTTCGGACTGTTTGAGTACTGCAATTAAATCTGCATTGATCTTGTCGATGATGGCGCGAGGTGTTTTAGCAGGTGCCAACAGGCCATACCAAAAAATCCATTTGTACCCTGGTAAACCCGCTTCTGACACGGTGGGTAAATCGGGTGTCTCGGCCATTCGTTGCGTACTCGTTACTGCAATTGCTTTTGCCTTGCCGTCTTTGACCAATTGAATGGCACTGGCATAGGGCGAGATAAACAAATGTGTGCGACCTGCAATCGTATCGGTAAGCGCTTCTGGAATGCCTTTGAAGGGTACATGAACCATTTGTATGCCCGCTTGCGCTTTGAGTAGTTCTGCTGCAAATTGTGAACCACTTCCAGTGCCAGCCGATGCGTAATTGAGTTGACCTGGTTTGGCACGCGCCAACGCAATCAATTCAGCCAATGTGTTCACGCCTAGTTGAGGTGAAACAATCACCAAGGCTGGCCCCGTTGCAGTGAGCGATATTCCTGAAAAATCTTTTTGTGGATCAAATGATAATTTGCTGTAAATCGCAGGCGCAATCGCATGTGCCGATGAAATTGAAAGCAAGGTGTAACCATCGGGTGCAGATTGGCTGAGTACTTGTGCTGCCACATTGCTGCCAGCACCAAGTCTGTTTTCAACGGTGACGGCTTGTTTCCATTGGTCCGACCATTTTTGAGCCAGTAAGCGCGCCGCAATATCGGGTACACCACCAGGTGTAAATCCAACCAAAATTTTGACGGGTTTTTGTGGGTAGGGTGTTTGTGCCACGGCCCACAAACCACTCAGAGCAAGCGTGAGCAGGCCCAATAATTGGCACAAGATCTTGAATAGGTTTTTATTCGAATACTTCATGGCCTGAATTAAATCACTCAAGTGACACTTCGAGGGTAAAGACAAACCATTAGGAAGTGGGCACGACGAGTAAGTTGGATTTACTTTTGGTACTTGTTTCAAGCCTTGATTTGGGATAACCTTAAAGATGAAACAAATAAACAGTATGCACCATCAATGACAAACAACGGCATCCTTTCAATTGAATCGATGAAAAACAGCTGTACCTCAGAGGAATGGCAGGCAAGGGTGGATTTGGCAGCGTGTTACCGATTGGTCGATATCTACGGTATGTCCGACATGATGGCCAATCACATTTCTTGCAGTGTTCCAGGTCAAGAGGGTGCTTTTTTAATCAACCCCTACGGCATGATGTATGAAGAAATCACCGCTTCGTGCCTCATCAAAATCGATATTCATGGCAACATTTTGTCCAAGCCAGATTTTGGTGATTTGAATTACGGCATCAATAAAGCAGGATATGTGATTCACAGCGCTGTTCATGAGGCACGACCCGAAGTTCGATGTGTGATTCATACGCACAGTTGGGCTTCTATGTCAGTTTCATCGCTTGAGTGTGGCTTGTTGCCATTGACACAAACGGCGATGCGATTTTTAAAAATTGGCTATCACGATTACCAAGGCGTTGCCCTTCATAATGAAGAGAAGGAGTCGTTATTAAAAGATTTAGGGCAAGGTGAAGCATTGATACTTCGCAATCACGGCGCGCTTACGGTGGGTAAAAGTGTGGGTGAAGCTTTTAATTGGATGCATCGCCTTGAGTTGTCTTGCCGCTCTCAATTGGCGGCGATGGCGTGCAACACACCTTTTTCTAAAGTGTTACCAGAAGTGCTTGAGGAAACCTGGAATAACTATCAACCCAGCACACGCAGACCTTATGGTTTGATGGAATGGGCTGGATTGCTTCGAAAACTTGATCGAACAGATTCAAGTTATAAAACTTGATTTTTTAAACAATTTTGTGAGGATGTAATGAATTTAAATTTTTTGCCTAGAAAAGTATTGTTATTGATACTACATTTTTT
>RFYV01000113.1 GCA_009921265.1 Betaproteobacteria bacterium
ATCACACGACATAAAGCATCAAGTGCGGGTTGTCCACGGTTGAGACAAATCACCCAATCAAAATTTTCATTGCGATCCCAATAAGCCGATTGGTTGTCTTCATTGAGTACATCCAGATCCACACTGCGCAAGGGAATGCCACCTTGTTGCAAGAGTTGACCCAAGCTACCAAAGCCGCCTGTGGTGGCAAATCGTTCAATGGTTTCATGATCTGCAGCCATCACCGAACCATCTTCTAATACAGTGATTTTTTGCGTGCGCATGAGCATTTCGGCAACGCGCACTTCCAGTGCCGTGGCTTGCTTGCCTAAAACATGCTTGAGTAAAACTTGTGTGAGATGTTGAACCAAAAGGGGTGGTACATCAACGCCATCACCTTGAAACAACGATAAATAACTCGCCTCTAATGTGGGGTGCGAGGTGATGCGTTGGCGAAACCGCAACCACACACCGTAGTTATCGGCTGCATCAGCGTCGGCCAATTGAGACAGAATTGTTTTGTCAACATCCATGCGAGGCGTTTTCATCAATTGATCGTGCAATGCAATTTCTTTGTCGCACGACTGGGCAATGGGTGCGAGTTCGGGGCGATCCAAAAGAAGGCGCAAAAAATCATCGGTCAAATGCAAATGACCTTGTGGATTGATTTCGAGTAAGCCGTGGCCGCAAGAGGGCCAAAAATCAGGGGTGTTAGAGGACATGCGTCAAAGTGTAAGAGATCTGACAAGGCGGGGTACTGGTAGCAGTGATAATGGCCTTTTACTGCGACAAGGCATTGGTGTTAATGGTATCGACCAACGAATCTGCGCAACCAAGTTCACATTGGTTGTCACCCTTTCAAAACAAAAGTTTTCGCTTTCAATGGCCATCTGACTTAGCCACCAGTTGGGCTCTTGAGATGGAATTAATCGTTTTGGGTTGGTATATCTTGAGCGCTTCGGGATCAGTGGTGATGTTGGTGATGTTTGGTTCTTTGCAATTCATCGGCACGTTGGTTTCGCCATTTGTGGGAATGATTGGGGACCGCATCGGTTTTAAAAAAATCATCATGATTAGTCGATCGCTTTATGCGTTCGTTGCTCTTTTGTTGATGTTTTTGTCATGGAGTGATGAGTTAACGCCGATTCGTGTGTTGGTCATTGCTGGATTAGTGGGAATGGTTCGAGCTTCAGACATGATGTTTCGCAATTCAATGATTGCACGCACGATGCAACCCAAACAATTATTGGGTGCCTTGGCTATTTCAAAAATCACATCCGACTCCGCAAGAGTCGTGGGTGCGTTGGTGGGTGCTGGTATGGTTGCGTGGTTGGGTATGACAACAGCGTATGTGTTGATTTCTTTTTTGTATGTGCTGTGTGTTTGTTTTTCTTTGGGTTTGAAAGAAAGGGCAATTGATGCCACGCAACATCAACCTGTTAAACCCATACGAGATGTCATGATTGCTTGGAGCTATGTTAAAAACAGACCTATATTGCTGGCAGCCATGTGGTTGGCATTTTTAGTGAACTTATTTGCTTTTCCTTTTGTATTGGGTTTGTTGCCCTATGCAGCCAAAAATATTTATTTCACCGATCAAAAAGGATTGGGTTTTTTGAGTGCGAGTTTTGCAACTGGTTCGTTGATTTCGTCTGCTTTATTAAGTAAATTTCGTTTTCGCACGCGCAATGCAAAGATCATGATGTGGGCGGGTTTATTTTGGTTCTCAATTACCTTGGTTTTTGCTTGGGTCAACCATATGGTTGTTGGAATAATGGTTTTGTTGTGTATTGGTTTTACGCACGGTTTTTGCGTCACTCCATTAGCCGCAGCGATGTTGCAAGCGTCCGAAGAAGAATACCAAGGGCGTGTGATGGGTATGCGTATGCTGGCTGTTTGGGGTTTGCCATTGGGTTTATTGATTGCAGGTTTTTTAATTGATGCAATGGGCTATACATCAACGGTGAGTTTATTTTCTGTGTTGGGTATTACCAGCACACTATGGATGATGAAAATTTGGCGAGAACATTTGCAATGACTACACAAGCTTTAAAGACTCAAATCGATCACTTGGTGGTTGCAGCTCGCACCCTCGATGAGGGTGTGGCATGGTGTGAGGCCACGCTGGGGATGACTCCGCAAGCAGGCGGTGAGCACGAAGAATATGGCACGCACAATCGCTTATTCAAAATTGCAACGCCCAGCTATCCCATGGCTTATTTTGAAATCATTGCCATCAATCCCAATGCATCGATCGATCAACGAAGCGCTCATAAACGTTGGTTTGATTTGGATGATGCAGCCTTGCAAAAAGCAATCGCTAATCAGCCATCATTGATTCATTTTGTAGTGAATACTTCGGATATTCAATTGGCTAGAAATTCTTGGAAAGAGCAGGGTATTGATGCGGGACCTGCGATGCACGCCAATCGCCGAACCAATAAAGGAATGCTCAATTGGCAAATCACCGTGCGAGATGACGGGCAGCGATTGTTTCAGGGCGCGTTGCCAACTTTGATTCAATGGGGCAAGCCCGATGCCGCAGATCCGATGCGCTTGCATCCACGCAATAGCTTGCCTCGCTCAGGTGTGAGTTTGCAGCAAATTCATGTGACGCATCCGAGCGCAGATAAATTAAAATTAGCTTATGAATCAGTTGATTTAAAAAATATCGAAGTTGCAACGGGTGAAGCAAATATTGCTGTGCATTTGCAAACACCCAAAGGTTTGTTGGTATTACAAAGCCTGGGTTTGTAAACACCTTTTTGCTTATTAGAATCAATGCAGTTTATTTTGGAGATTAAAAATCATGAGTGAAGAAAAACAAAAAAGACAAATTCGTCGCATCGTCACGGGCCACAATGCACATGGTCGATCTATCGTGACTGAAGATCAATTCGCACCTTCGGTTCATACCAACCCCAAGCGTGTGGGTTATCACCTCACGCAATTGTGGATCACCGATCAAACACCAGCGTTTGTTGGCAATGAAGAAGATCCCACTGCCAGACCACTCAAATTAGAGCCACCCAAAAATGGCTCTGTGGTTCGCATCATCGAGTTTGGACCTGAGGGAGATTGGCTCGAACGCATCAATGTGGATGACACCAAAGTTGCATGGGGTGCATTAGGAACACAAACAGCGTCTACCAATCAAACGGGTAAAGCCAAGCATCCGTTTATGCATCGCACCCAATCGGTTGACTATGCGTTAGTATTAGAAGGTGAAATTACATTGGTCCTCGATGAAGAAGACGTTGTGATGCGTGAAGGGGATTTTTTGGTAGAACGCGGGACCAACCACGCGTGGGCCAACCGTTCAGGAAAACCTTGCAGAATGTTATTTGTATTGATCGATGGAAAATTTGATCCAGAAATTGCCAAACATTTTTGATGGCAACAATTCAGGGTAATTGTCCTGAAACAATCGACATCACATGCGATGCGTAAAGAGCAATCACTGCAACTTGAACGCTCAACAAATAGACAAACGGATGCTTGAGGCTTTGAAGTTTGACTAAAAGCTGAGATTTGATTGCCGTGAGAGCTGTCAAAGTTTTCATGATGGTTTGCCTTTGTTTGAGGGTAAACCACTAATGCAATAGATGTGCCAATTATTTTTAGATATTTAAGTATTTAAAATTCGTGTATTTGAATCTAAAGGAGATGCCAAAAAAGTGCATATCCCTTTTTTGGTGCAAATTGTCTATTCAACCTTGATGTTGGCTGCTTTAACGATTTGCGACCACCGAGAGATTTCATTTTTCATAAACGAGGCGTACTCTTCTGGAGGTCCGCCAAAAATTTCATAGCCTTGTTTGAGCAATTTTTCGCGAATTTCAGGATTGGATAACGTTGCGGCGACTGCTTGATTGATTCTTTTTTGTATCGCTATCGGTGTTTTTGCCGGCGATAAAAATCCATAAAAAGCGGAACCCACTAAATCTGGAAAACCTTGTTCTACAACTGTCGGTACCTGAGGAAATAAAGGAGATCTCACTTTGGAGGTAAGAGCAATCGGATGAAACTTATTAGCGGCAACATGCGTTGCGATTGGTCCGATGGAATCAATAAAAATTGGAACAGTGCCTGATAGTGCATCTAACGAGGCGGGTGCTGATCCTTTATAAAAAATTAAATTAAGATTTGCTTGCGATTTAAAGCGCATGGCTTCAGCTAACAAATGCGGCAGTGTTCCAATTGAGGCGATTGCTATTGGAAGACCTCCAGTAACTTTTTTTGACTCTTCGACAATGTCTTTTAAATTTTTATAAGGAACAGAAGGGTGTGTTACAACCATCAAGGGAATAGTGACAGCCAAAGAAATCGGTGCAAAATCTCTTTCAGCATCATAGGGCAGCTTCATTCCAAGCGCCGTATTAAGAGCAACAGTCGCAGACGCCATTAGCAGGGTGTAGCCATCTGGGGAGGCTTTAGCTGCGATATCAATTCCAGCAATACCGCCAGCACTTCCGCGGTTGTCAATGATTACGGCTTGTCCTAAATTTTCAGATAACTTTGGGAGCATTAATCGAGCAACTTGATCGAGACCACCTCCCGCTGCTTGAGGAACAATTAATTTGATTGGACGATTAGGATACTCACTGTTGGATTGAGAGAGCGCAAGAAGTGGAGTGACAATAAGTAAAAATGTTCCAGCAAATTTATACAGTGAATTCATAATTTACCTTTAGGTTAAAAAAAATTAAGCAGTTGCTCTGACTCCAGGATAAATCCAAACATCGTCTATTTTTCCGGTGTATGGATAAACGCCGTGACGTTCATACAACTCCCAAAATACGGGAGCTCTTCTGTCAAGACCGACATCCATGCCTTCAAAGGGACCCAGCGTGACCGACGGCGATAAATCGGTCCAATCGATGCACACAGTTTTGTTGATGAGTAAGCGACCACGACCGCGCCGTTTGCCCAGTGCTTCGTAAGCAAAAACAATTTCGTAAGAACCTTCGGGCAGTGGAGTGGGGACCAAGTTGGTAGGCTCACTAAAACCGTTGTAATGAAAATTTAAACGATTGGCTTCAACATACATCACCATACCTGCAATCGTGTCACCAATGGCCCACAAAATGCCTTCGTCATCGTGTCTTTGTTGAAAACGTGTTTTGATTTCAAAGGATCGATTGGCAATCAATGGAATCGCGTCGCTTCTATGCGCTGTTTGTGAGCCCGGTAAAAAACGGCGGGCTTGATCGGCGCGTTCTTTGAGGTAGGCGGGTGTATCGCTGAATTTTCCAGGTCTACCGCGGTTGTCGAGTGGATAAACAAAATATTTCCAAGCAGCTTGATCAAATGCATCGATAAGGTTTTTTAGGATTTCAGGTTTTTGTTGCGATAAATCGGTGCTTTCAGAAAAATCACTGTCTAAATGATGAAGCGTCCAATTGTCCATGTCGATGGGCGTGTCGCGAATTTGTAAAGAGCGAGCCAACCATCCGTCTTTGTAATACGCGCGGTTGGACCAGCATTCGTAATACTGTTCGTTTCTTGGCGATGAAAGATTGTCCGTGAATACTTTGGCGCAACTCGTGCCGTCGAGTTCGCGTGCTTTTTCCCCATCCACCATTTCAACGCGCGACACACCTGCTAAATCGAGCAATGTGGGCATCACATCCGTGACATGAATGAATTGATTGCGCACAGAGCCTTGATCTTTGATTTTTTGTGGCCACGATGCAATAAAACTCACACGTCGACCGCCGCCACCTGTGTAAGTTTTAAAACTTGGTAGTGGTGTGTTTGATACTTCCCCCCAAGCAGTGGGATAGAGTGAAATACTCTGCGGGCTACCAATTTTTTCAAACATTTGACGCTCATAAGAAAGATCTTGTGTGGGTAGCCCTGAGTAACGTCGATTGTTGTTAATCATTCCATGCTCGCCACCTGCATCGGTTCCACCGTTGTCCGATGAAAATAAAATAATGGTGTTATCGAGTTCGCCAATCGAATCTAAAAAAGAAACCAGTTTTCCAACATTTTGATCGGCGTTATCCAGCATAGCCGCATAGGCTTCCATGTGTCTTGCATATAAAGGTCGATTGGCTGTATCGGTATCGTCCCATTTGGGAGACCTAGGGTCAGATGCGGGCAACTTTGTATCGGGTGGAATCAATCCCATTTTTAATTGACGTTGATAGCGCTCTTTGCGAATGGCAGTCCATCCTTTGTCGTATTTGCTTTTGTACTTGGCCATGTCTGATGGCTTTGATTGCAATGGTGCGTGCATGGCGTTATTCGCCACATACAAAAAAAATGGTTTTTCGGTATTGCTTTCACGTAACTCTTTGATGAAACGAATACCTTGATTCATCCAATCGTCACCTGTGTAATAGTCGCGTGGATAGGCATCAAGTGGCACCACTTGATTGTTGAGCATTAAGCGTGCGGGAAAAAAATGACTGGTTTCACCATCCATAAAACCATAGAAAGTATCAAAGCCTCTTTGAGTGGGCCAGTTGTGTTTAGAGCCACCGGGGACGTTGTCGGCCGCAGGTGTGTTGTGCCACTTGCCCACCATGATGGT
>RFYV01000114.1 GCA_009921265.1 Betaproteobacteria bacterium
AGCCGCCAGATCGATGCCATGGTGGTGGACATGCACCGCGTTGTACCGGGCGCTGACCTCAACATCGAATCGCTGGTCGAACTCAAGGCAGGCTTTGTGGTTCGTGACAAGCATCCTTTGGCCGGCAAGAAGTCAGTCAGCCTGTCAGAGGTGTTGCGCTTTCCAGTGGCGTGCATTCCGCTTTCGGATGAGGTGGCACGGTTACTGGTGGACCAATATGGCCTGCAGGCTAACCCCTCGGAAATGGTGTCTCTGCGTTGTGACGATATCAACGGCCTGCTTGCCACTGTTGCGCAGACAGACGCAATCTATCTGGGGGTGATTGCAGCGGCACGTGACCAACTCAAGGATGGAAGCCTGGTAGAGCTGCCCATCAAACCCCGCTTAAAGGCCACGGCGCGCTTTGCCTATGTGACGCTTGCTGGGCGCACCGAAGCGCCGGCGATGGTTTATTTCCGCCAGTTCCTGCGTGCACATTTGAGTGAATAGGAAGTGCTAGGCGTGGTGTTCGCCCGTGTCAGAAGTTTAGAAGGGTTTTACCCTAGTTGCACTGTCAAAAAGTCAAATTAAAGTATCTAAAAACATAGCTTTTATGTAGTCAATTTGAAAAAAATTCTAGGTTCTTTGTTATTTTTATTAATCTAGGCTTTAATTCCAACTGAAGCAGCGTGAATCTGCTGAATTTGTAATATCTTGATTTAATTCAATTGGCAACAGATAACTACAATTAGGAGTCAAAAATATGCTGCTGGTCAAGCAAACATACAAGCCTCAGCGGGCCCATGTCCTTCGTCTTCTGGCCCCTTTGTGCCTTTTGGCATTCGCATTCATTGGCGCTTATGCAAATGCACAAGTAGTGCCGCAAAACCCAGCCCCAAACCCTCCAGCTAACACTGCTGGACCTACCCCCAGTCCTGCATCTGCGCCGAATAAATCCAAATATTCGAGGATTTGCACTGAAAACGAGCGCATGTGGTGTTTGCAACAGCATATTGGGCAAAAACCAAGCCCAGAGATGAGAAGGCAATGTCCTGAAAATTACCGCGCTTTCGCGGAGGCCAATCAATGCTCACCATGGTGAAAAACGCTCATTGGAACCTGCATCCATTCATTGATGTACTTTTTTCGCTTCCGAATCACACCTGAGTGGTTGAACAGGCAGCACTTATTGATCAATCGCCACCCAAACACTCAGAGCCGGCTCCATCAAGCCAGATGAAATGTTAAGCCTAGCTAGTTGCCTTCAGGCAAGTGCCTATCAGCAAGTACAAAAAATTTTAGCGAACAACAAGGATGCCATCTATGAATTTGACCAAGCGTCTGGTGATTTCAACCCTAGTCATCCCCATCTTTATCGCGGTCCTGTGGGGCTACTTTGGCATCAAGCAGTCGGACGATGCAGACAAGCGCCATGATTATTTCATCAGCACAAGCATTCCGAGCATCGAGCTTCTGGAGCTTATTCGTTTTACCACCGCCAAACACGATGCGATGCTGAGCCGTGCTGTTTTGACTTACAAGGAAGATCAGGATGTTTTGGAGCAGCTTTCAGCCTTGCGAGCGGCCATTGAAACTTTGCAAAGTAAATTCACCAATGAGTATGTGACGAGTGAGACAGACAAAAAACTGAACGCCGAAGACCAAAAACTCATTCAGAGTTACATGACCGCTGTAGCGAAGGCTGTCAAATTGATCGAAAAGGGAGATGCGGCCGGTGCCAAGAACTTGTTGGTCAATGAAGTAACAACTGAATACATGAAAGTAGACAAAGCCTTGCGTGATCACAGTTCATACGCAAATAAATTGGCAGTTAAGTTTCAAGAGGTCGGTAAGGAGTCAAGCCGTATCAATTTGATGATTCAGTTGGGATCAGTCGTTGGATTCGTCCTGATACTTGGCTTGATGGGCTATGTGAATTTTATATTCATCATGAGAACCTTAGGTGGCGACCCAGTCGTGGTGGCTAGAGCGGTAAGAACAATCGCTGAGCGTGATCTCTCGAAAAGCATTCATACCAAATACCGCGGAAGCCTGATTGATAAGTTGGAGTCCATGCGCATCAACCTGAGCGAGTCAATTACAAAACTCAGTGAAGATACGAAACGACTGGTGATTTATGCAGAGTCGCTGGCAAGCGCTTCTCACCAAGTCGCGAGTAGCGCCAATAACGGTAGTGACAACGCAACGCGCATGGCCGCTTCGGCTGAAGAGATGACGATCAATATCTCCAATGTTTCCGAAAGCGCGAATGTGGTTTCTCAAAAAGTGTCTGAAGCCGGAGGAACAGCGACTCGGGGTGGGCAAAGTATCATTGAGTTGACCGAGTGTATGGCTGCATTCTCGATCAGTTTCAAGCACTCTGTAGACAATACCTTGAGTCTGTCGCAGCAGTCTGATGAGATTAAATACATTGTGGAAGAAATCAAGGACATTGCCGAGCAAACGAATTTGCTCGCCCTCAATGCCGCAATTGAAGCAGCACGTGCTGGCGATTCAGGGCGTGGCTTTGCGGTGGTGGCAGATGAAGTTCGAAAGTTGGCAGAGCGAACCAAGCGGTCTACAGAAGACATCGCCTCCAAAATTCAAGCGATCCAGAACAATGTTCACACAGTTGTTTCTGCCATGAATCAAAACCTTGGGGAAATTGCTCGCAGCGAGGCACTTGCAGAGAGAGCAGATCATGCCGTGCGCGAAATTCGACTTGCCAGTGAGACCACTGTCTCTTTGGTTTCAGAAATCAGTCAGGCCATTTCTGTTAATTCAGAGACCAGCCGCGACGTGAGCAAAACAGTTGAAAATTTCGCATCTTTATCTGAGGAAAACAGTGCAGCAGCCAAGGAAGTGGCCATCACTGCAAGTGAGCTGTCCAAGCTTGCAGAGAGTTTGAACCAGTTGACCAGCACGTTCAAAACAAGCTGAAGTCGCGGCGGCCTTGACAATGCAAATATCGGACGAGTTACTCTCGGATTTCATTTCTGAAGCATGGGAGTCCATCGAGAAAATCGACACTGGAATTTTGCTTTTGGAAAAGACACCTGAAGACAAAAAAAACATTGCCAATGTTTTTCGAGCCATTCATACCGTCAAGGGAAGCAGTGGATTCTTCGCATTAAAGCGAATTGAAAATCTGTCTCATGCGGCAGAGTCCCTTCTTGGGAATATTCGCGAAGGACAGATTGAAGTTGATACGGCCAAGATTGCTGTGATGCTGCAATTTGCTGACCAACTGCGTGCATTGCTTGCAGTACTCGACGCTAGCAAGCAAGAGCCTGCGGGTGACGATAGCGCATTGATCGCAACGCTATTGGCCTACGCCCAAAATCGACCGTTGGCCTCTGCTAACAAAGAGAATTCGACCGTAGAGGATGTCCCCGAAGCTCAAGCGCCTGAGCAAGTCACAGAGCACGTGGTGCCTACTGTCCTTGCTTCAGTGCCAGCCACAGAGCCCAATCAATTCAAGGAGGTTACGACCCCCGTTGAATCTAAAAATTATGAAATGATGGCACCGGTCAAGGTGTCAGTCGAGTTGATCGACATGCTGATGAACAATGTCAGTGAATTGGTTTTGGCTCGTAATCGCTTAATGCCTTTCGCCGAAAAATTCAGTGATTCAAGTTTTCAAAACACGGTAGCAATCATTGACAAGCTGACCATTGAGTTGCAGGAAAAAATCATCCAAACGCGGATGCAGCCAATTGGACAACTTTGGAGCAAGATTCCAAGGCTGGCACGTGATGTTGCTCAGCAGTGCGGCAAACAAATTGAAGTTGTTTTTTCTGGCGAAGGCACTGAGTTGGACAGAACCTTGCTAGATGCTATCCGTGACCCCATCATGCATATTGTGCGCAACTGTATAGATCACGGTATCGAGGCGCCAAATCAGCGCTTGCTGGCTGGAAAGAGTGCCACAGGAATTGTGAGTTTGTCTGCTTGCCACGAAAACGGCATGGTATTGATCAATATTCACGATGACGGTCAAGGAATTGATTTTGATCGAATTCGGCAAAGAGCCTTTGATCTGCAGCTGCTGGAACTGGGTGAAATGACCCATGTAACGGAAGACGAACTGATTCAGTTTTTGTACATGCCGGGATTTTCAACGCGCAGTGAAGTGACTCAGATCTCTGGTCGTGGCGTTGGAATGGATGTTGTCAAAACAAATGTCGCTGCCATAGGTGGGTACATCAAAATCAGCTCGAAGCGTGGAGATGGTATGCGCTGCACCTTGCGCATCCCCCTTACCCTTGCCATTATTCCTGCACTTTTGGTCAGAGCCGGCACTGAGTTTTATTCCATTCCTCAAATTAATTTACAGGAACTGGTGCGACACAAACAGTCTGAATTGGGCAATGTTGTTGAGGACTTTCATGGAACGCCTGTTTTGCGCTTGCGCGACAAGCTGATCCCACTTTTTGACCTGGCAGTTTTGGTGGGATTGCCGAGCAAGACGCTCAGCATGGGGGAAGTTCTAACGATTGTGATCGTACAAGCGGCGGGTGTTCAGTACGGTGTGGTCGTTGACGAAATATTGAAACTCCAAGAGGTGGTGATAAAACCCTTGCCTCCTATATTTCGCGCAGATGCGCTATTTTCTGGGGCAACCATATTGGGTGACGGCAGCGTTTCCTTGATACTGGACATGGACCGGATCGCGGTTCAAACACGCACTCTTTCACGATTGCGCAATGAGCAAAGCCACAAGGCAGAAGAAATTCTGATCACCCAGGCACCATCAGAGCGTGTCAAAATGTTGTTGGTGGAAATACGTGGCTTTGGCCTTTCTGCAATTCCTGTCAATTATGTGGACCGTATGGACAAGTTTGAGTCCCGCGGACTTCTTCGCAGTGCGGGCCATGATGTCATGCTTTATGAGGGCGAAGTGGTCCGTATCATTGACCTGGCGGGCGCTTTAGGCACAAACAAAGTCAAAGATGTTGCAGAAGTCTACGAAGAGAAGTTGTACATCGTGATCCATTTCACGAGGGTAGGGCCGTTCGGCTTCATTGTTCAATCGATTGACCAAATTATTGAATTGCCCAAAGAACTTCGAGGTACTGATCTATACCAGCAAGGCCTTTTGGGCTTTGCATTGATCAACGAACGCGTCGTCAATGTCCTGAATATTCCAGAGATTTTGCAGATGCACGGACATGTGCAAGAACAAACTATGCCTTTATTTTGAGGCCAAGCCATGCCGTTCCTCTATTTTTCGTTCCATGTCGACACCATGCTTCTTGGCATTCCAGCACAAGCTGTGATTGAGCTGACGCATTCGCCTGAAGTGTCGCGGGTACCAGGCGCACCAGATCATGTCCGAGGTCTGATCAATCTTCGTGGGAAATTGGCAATTGCAGTTGATCTCAGGCGGCGCATGGGGCTTGTAAGCACAGGTTCTGAGTTGGAACAACACATCTGCATTTTTCTTGAAGCCGATGACCAGCTTATTGGTCTTTTGGTTGACGGTGTGAATGAAATCTTTTCCCTAGATGGGAATGATTTTGTTCCTTCGCCTATCGACCTGGGCTCACAAAATCGAACATTGGTAACTGGCGCATACCGATTACCAAATGGCTTGCTTCACATTTTGAATACAGCCCATATTCTTAACATTGAAGCTGAAAAGCCCTGATTGCTTTTAACAGTCAATCCTAAGTTCCCAATATGACACTTGAATCTAAACTTATAAATAGAGCCTGTAGCGGTATCTGCTATTCCAAAATGTTTGCGTAAAATGAAACCGATGTTAAAAGTCTTGATTGTTGATGACTCTTCTTTGATTCGAAAAATCATCACCAGTGCGTTGCACAAGCATCCCGACATGAAAGTGATAGCCACCGCTGAGAACGGGGAAGAAGCAATAGCTGCTGTGCAAAAGCACTTAATTGAAATCGATGTTGTGATTCTGGATATCGAGATGCCAGTGATGGATGGAATCACGTCCCTGCTTGGTATTCGAAAAATCGATCGCCGTTTGCCTGTGCTGATGTTCAGTTCTCTGACTCAGCGAGGCGCCGAGGCTACGATCCGTGCGTTGACCAGTGGTGCCAGCGATTACGTCGGGAAACCAGGCAATCTTTCCAATTCGGAGGAGGCATTTCGCGTTTTGGAAGAGGAGTTAATTCCGAAGGTAAGAGCCTTGGGTCAAAAGCGCAGAGCCATTTCTGAGCGAGGCTTGACCAAAGACTCACCCCGAATGATTGCCAAGCACGAACCTATTGGCCACAACCCTATTGCGCTAGAGCCACGTTTACCACCGCAAAGAACCGTCAGTGCGGTGTGCATTGGTATTTCAACGGGTGGTCCAACCGCCTTGGCAAGCTTGTTCGAGAGTTGGCAGAAGACTTTCCCTGTGCCGCTGTTTATAGTCCAACACATGCCCCCAAGGTTTAC
>RFYV01000115.1 GCA_009921265.1 Betaproteobacteria bacterium
AAAGCGTTCAATTCTGACATTGGTGCCAATTTTGTGGAAAACAGCAAATTGTTTTCTGTTTGGGCCAAACGTGTTCTTGGGTTAAAAGTCCTTGTTACTGAATTTACAGACCCATCACTTGAGCGTTTGTTTAAGCTTATTTCAATGAACCCACCAATGCCCGGTATGGGCTACCAAATGTTCAGAGCAGAAGATGGTCGAACCCGCATTGCTTTGAACTTAGGAGCGTAATATGGCAGCAGTAGTAGAAGCAGTCACCAGCGTATTTACAGCGGTTGGAGATGCTGTTGGCGCTGTTGTTGATGGCGTTGGCAAAATTATAGAAAAGGTTGTTACCGACGTTGTAGAACCTATTGTCAAAACGGTAGGAAACACAATTCAAGCGGCACTGGATGACCCACTTGGAACAATAGCCAAAATTGGCATAGCAATTGTTGCCCCTGAACTTTTGCCTGCGTTTAATTTGGGCTACAGCGTTGCTACTGGAACCCCACTTGACAAAGCCATCCTCAACACTGGCTTGAGCATGCTTGGCGCTGAAGTTGGTGGTCAAATTGGCACTGAATTAACCAAGACATTTGATCTTGGTAGCACTGCAAGTGATTTGTTAGCCACTGGTGCCAAAGGTGCGGTTACGTCTACCCTGAAGGGTCAAGATGCTCTTAGCGGCGCTGTTGGATCAATCACCAACAACTTGGTTAACCAAGGAGCAAATTCTGCCTACAGGGGTCTTACCAACACTGGTGGTGATGATAGTAAAGACACCACCTCAGCAAACACTGGCTTGCCCGTTATTGGTGGCGCGCAAGGTTGTGATTCAACAACAAGCCTTGGCGCATTGCCATCAACCAATGTCAATGATCCAACTTTTGTTGGCCCACAACCTTCTTCAGGAGCCGCCACAACTCAAGTTGGCCAAAATTTAGATATTGATACAGGTTCTTGTGATGACTCAAGCAATTACAACAATTTTGTAGCAAAACTTGATGCAACCAACACTGGATTAACAGGTGGTCTTGGAAACCTTGACCTTGGAAACAATCAAAACCTTGATACCAACAATGGGGTTGTTCCGTCACTTGACGTTAATGATCCAACTTTTGTTGGCCCACAGCCTCTTTCAAACCTTGATTTAAACAATTCATCCACAACAATTAACGGTACGGATGATGCAATCAACAACACGGTCACCCCGGCGGTTGATGGCACCCTTGCAGGCGGCTTAACCTCAATTGATGGTCAAGACACTACCGCAAACACCACGAACGATACTGTGGCAGGCGGCTTGACTTCTGTTGCCGGGAACACGGATGCCACAAATATTGCCGACAACACTTTGTCTCAAACAACGCAAGTTGCCAATAATCAGCAACTGCTTGCAGATAGCGGCTTTCCAGATTTTTTAACCGCAGAAAAATACGGCTACGATTTAGAAAAATATCGTGCTGATTTAGCCGATAAATCCAACATAACAGACGACAAAGATGGTCTGTGCAACATCAACAGCAATGTTCCCACGACTACAAGTTTGGACACTACGGGTGGTCTTGGTACCGTAACTTGCGGATCAGGTGCCACAACCAATCTTGGTGCCACAACTGGCCCATTGACAACTGCAACCGTAGACAACACGTCTGGCTCTTGTGACCTCTGCGCATGCGACTGCTGTTCCGCAGACTGTTGTGCCAAAGATTGCACAGCAGACACCACAAAGACCATTGACACCACAAAAGATTCTGATTGCGTAACAACCTCTGGTTGCTGCGAAGATTGTTGTGAAGACTGCACTGAAGACGATTGTTCCAAAGACGATTGCTGTACAGAAGACTGTGTAAAAGATTGCACTAAAGACGATTGCACTGAAGATGATTGTGCTGAAGATTGCTGCGAAGACTGCACCGATTGCACTGACTGTGAGGACTGTAAGGATTGTGAAGACTGCACAGACTGTTGTGAAGAGTGCTGTGAGGAATGCACTGACTGCTGTGAAGAATGCTGCGAGGAGTGCTGTGAAGACTGTGAAGAATGTTGTGAGGATTGCTGTGAGGACTGTTGCGAAGATTGTTGTGAAGAATGCTGTGAGTATTGTTGCGAAGACTGCTGTGAAGAATGCTGTGATGACTGTTGCGATGATTGCGATGATTGCGATGATTGCGATGATTGTTGTGAGTGCTGTGAGGAGTGTTGCGAGTGCTGTGATTGCGAGTGCTGTGATTGCGAGTGCAAGACACCAATTATTAAAATTCCTAAAGGCAAAAAAACAAAGCCAACAAAGCCAACAAAGCCAGCAAAACCTAAAACACCAACAAAACCTAAAAAGAAAAATGTTGCGGTTGACGAATGCTGTGGTGGTCTTGGAAACGCAAAGATTCCATGGCTTGACACTTCAGATGCCGTTTTGAAGAATCAAAAAGCATTGTCCAAAAACAAATCTTCTGATGAAGGCAAAACTCCAACCAATGAGTTCTTGCCTACCCAAATCAACAACCAATGCGGTGGCGTTCCTCAAGTTAATCTGATGCCGTTTGCAAATGGCGGTTTGTCCAGCATTCGCGGTTACGCTTCTGGTGGCTGTGTGATGGGTTGCTCATCTTGCATGAACAACTGTTCCAAATACATGCCAAAGTTTGCCGCATGCGGCCCAGACACCCTTCAAAACGCTGTTTCGTCCAAACGCCAAACATTGACTCCTAAGCAATTGGTTCAGTTGCAACAGCACATTTCTACCATGGGCAACATGGGTGGACTGGCCGCTGGCGGCTTACCCAAAAAATACCAAGACGCCATGCCCAAAAATCACAACCCTAAGTTTGTGACGGGAATGACCGGGTACTACGCTTGCGGTGGCGGTACAGGCCAATCTGACGACATCTCAGCGATGCTTCATGATGGCGACTATGTAATGGACGCTGACGTGGTGGCGGCGCTTGGAGACGGTTCTAGCAAGGCTGGACACGAAATCCTTGAAGGGTTCCGCAATCAAATTCCTCACAAGGAAACAACAAAGGGTCAACCCGTGCCAGCCAAGATTGCTGACGGCGAGTACGTGTTTCCCGCAGGTTTTGTAACAGCCCTTGGTGGTGGCGACAACAAAGCGGGTGCCAAAGTTCTTGACGGACTGCGTGAGAAGTTGCGCGCACACAAAAGATCGGCACCCACCAGTAAAATACCACCTAAGGCAAAGTCACCCCTTGACTACATCAAGCAGGCGAAAGGTTAAAAATGGCAAATTTATTGCAATCATCGCAAAACAAAGAAACGACGGCACCGGGTTATTACACAACCTACCTGAATGATCTTGCAACCAAGGGCGCAACGGCCGCACAAAATGCCGATTTTGTAGGCACTCAGCCTTTACAACAAAAAGCATTTGACAAGGTTTGCCAGAATTTTGGGACTGGCCAAGCGGCCATTACCACGGGTCAGGGTTATCTTGGCTGTGCGGCAAAACAAGATGTCACTGGAGCGGCATCAAATTACCTTGCCGCAGGCACGGGAAGCAGTCCACTCAATGCAATGGCTTCTTACGCCAAAGATGCTATGTGTACGACTGGCTTCGAGGCTGGTCAATGTTTGGTCAACAAAGGCGCTGGGCTGTCTGGCTTGTCCTCGGCAACGGGCTACCTTGGCCGGGCAGGCAACACCTGTGCCGCCGCTGTAGCCTCAGGCAACATCAATGCGGCCACAGGCATGAATTCGGCCAATGCGGCAAGCCCTTTTTTGACCCAAGCGTCAACCAGTGGCGGCATCAAAAACGCCGACCCTTATCTCACAAAAGGCTTGGCCGTTTGCGCCAATGCATCAGCCCAGCCATACCTCAAGGAAGCCGCTACAAGCGGTGGTCTGAGCGCGGCCGACCCTTACTTAAAGCAAGCCACGAGTACCAGCCCTGCTGACTTGGCTTCGCAGTACATGAATCCGTACCTAAAGACTGCGGTGCAGTCAATGTCGGACATTGCCCAGCGCAACATTCGCAACAATTTATCTCCTGCGGCGGCGGCGGCGGCAGTTGGTTCTGGCCAGTTTGGATCACAGCGTGGAGCCCAAGTGCAAGGTCAGATCACCGCCCAAGCCGAGCAAGACCTAAACAGCCAGATTGCCCAGATGATGTCTCAGGGCTATGGACAGGCTTTGTGCGCCGCTGGCAAGCAAAACGCATTGACAGCGCAGGCTGGCCAGACCGCAGGCACTTTGGCTCAACAGCAAGCCGGGGTGCTGGCCAATGTTGGTCAAACTGCTGGCACTTTGGCTTCGCAACAACAACAGAACATCCTCAAAGCGGCTGATACCGCTGGAACGCTTGGCCAACAGCAAGCCAACTTGTTGGGCACATTGGGCTCTACTGCTGGTACGTTGACTGCTCAACAGCAACAGAACCTAATCAATGCTGGCAACGTCCAAGGCACGTTGACTCAGAACCAAGCCAACTTGCTTGGTACATTGGGTTCCACAGCAGGCAATTTGACCAACCAAACTGCACAGAATCAAATTAATGCAGGCTCTACCCTTGGCAACCTGCAACAAGGTGCCAACACCATATCATCCAACTTGGCAGGCACTGCGGCAAATGCCCAAGCACAGCAAAACCAAGCAAACCTTACTGCGGGTCAAACTGCGGCAAATGCGGCGGCAAGCGAAGGCCAATTGCAAAATGCCGCAGGCGCAAACATGGGAGCGTTGGCCACTCAAGGAGCCAACATGAACTTGGCTTGCATCAACGCTCTGTCTACTCTTGGTGGCCAACAACAAGCCATTGGTCAAAACAAAGAAAATTACGACCTCACCAAGTTGCAATCCTTGGGCAGTTTGCTTCAGGGTTACAACATTCCTGTGGGCACCAAAACAACTTTGTGCATGTCTCCATTTTCTGCTGCTGGCGCTTTGGGTGCAGGAGGTTTGGGCCTTATCACTCCCAAGTACGACAAAGACGGAAACCCAGTTAAAGGCAGTGCTCCCATTTGTAACGTCAAGAAAGTACTGGGTGGCCTTGGCGGCGCTAAAACCAAATGTGACGGTGGTGGCGATTGCACTGACGATTGCACTGATTGTTGTGAAGAGTGCTGTACTGATTGCTGTGAATGCTGTGAATGCTGTTGCTGTGAATGTTGTGTGTGTTGCTGTGCCGATGGCGGCTCAGTTGATGCAAAAAAACGTGGCTACAGCGGTTGCGCATCTACTTCTTCACGTGGCGCAAAGCCATCCAAGAAAGGTTAATTTATGGCTACCCCATCACGATCACAAGACTTTGGCATTACCAGCGGCCTTAGTGGCATTCCGATTGCGGAAATGCAAGATGAAGCCCTTCAAAAGTACCAACAGGTTTTGGAAGAGCAAACAGGAAAATTAGAGCGCCGTTACGATTCTCCAAACTGGTTCAAAGTAGCTGCTGGGTTCGCAAAACCGCAACTTGGTGGCTTCCTTGCGTCTATTGGTAGCGCGGCAGAGGCTATGGGTGAGAACGTCGATCAACAGCGTGAACAAGAAGTGCCGCTTGCTCAGATGAGAATCAAAATGGAAGAAGCTGGCATGTTGATGGATTCAAGGAAGCGTCAAAACAAAATTTATCAAGACTGGCTGTCAAAGAACACAGGGCCTGATGGCAAAGTTACGCCTATGGATGCAACGACGTACAGCCGAATCACATCGCTTGGAGAAAACACCGATGTGGCCAAGGCCGCAGGCAAGTATTACGAAGGTGCCAAAGCTGGTTTGGATATTACTGGTGGAGCCGCAGAAGTTGGTGCTCGTTACCCACAACTGGCAGATTCTTTGGAGTCGTACACAAGGTTCCAATTGAACCAAGATGCCGACCCCAAGAAGTTGGAAGAGGAAAGAGCAACGTACCTCAAGAATCTTGAAGGTGCAAGACCATCTGGAATTGATTTAGCAAAGTGGGCCGCAATGGGCATTGAGCAAAAACAACGTGAAGTTGAAACTGCCGCTCAAGCCGAACGCACCAAAGGCATGGATGCCGAAGAAGTTATGCGCCAGCAAGCCAACACCGCTCCAGAGCGTTTGGGTCTGTTGCGCTCAATTCGTGACCTTGCATTGGGTGTTGGCATTGGAGAAATTACCACCAAGGAAGGTAAAAAAGTTTCTGGCCAAGAACAGATGGCCGACTTGCTTAACAAATTTGGTAGCAACAACCCAATGGACGTTATTGCACGCGCAATGGCCGACGGAAAAGGCCCTGCTTTGCTGACAGAAATTGACAAATATGCTCGTCAATTAGGCATGTCTGAAGAGGCTAAAAACAAGTTCCAAGTGTTGGTCAAGTTGTTGGCTGAAAACCAAATTTCGCTGCGCAATTCTGCACTTAATCCAACCAAT
>RFYV01000116.1 GCA_009921265.1 Betaproteobacteria bacterium
TAGCCCAATTGATTGGTCATATGCATGGATTGATCCCAAATCAGGCAAGCCCTCGAATTAAGAGCAATTCACAATTGAATTTAGCCAAGACTTCAATAAACTTCTAGACATGTGTATTTTTGAGCCGAGGTTATCATGTGCAGATGGGTTGCTTATGCGGGGCCGGAAATTTACCTTGAAGACTTGATCTTCCATCAAGAGCATTCCATCGTGAGCTAGATCCTAGCTGCGAATCAATCTGCGTGGGTCACCAATGGCGATGGATTTGGCGTTCCTTGGTACACCAAACGCACCACACCTGGACAACTCAATGCCTGCCAGCGGTAGTCGGTCATACCGACCAGAGCTCATGCCGATGTAGTTGACTAAATTGAAATACAAGCTATAACCAATAGGCATGATCATCAATCAAACCAAACAATTCCCAGCAAAGATTGAGGGTATAGATCTGTCTAAACCTATTACGTCAGAGCAAAAAGACGAAATTGACCGTGCAATGAGTCAGTACGGCGTGCTTATTTTCCCAAACCAAGTTATAAATGATATAGAGCTATTTGCATTCGCAACACAACTCGGCCCCATTGAAAGTGCAAGCAGCGGAACTCATCAAGATCGAAAAAGATTGACCAATCAACAAATCAATGATATTTCAAATTTAGATAGTGACGGTCAAATTTTGAAAGCCAATGACCGTCTGCGAATGTCAAGCCTAGGAAATCAACTTTGGCACAGCGATAGCAGTTATAAGGAAGTTCCAGCCAAATACTCAATGCTTCATGCACGCGTGATACCTCCAATGGGCGGCGAAACGGAGTTTGCAGATATGCGGGTAGCATGGGATCATTTGCCACTATATTTGAAAAAAAAGTGCGTGCATTTAATTTGTGATCATTCGATGATGTATTCAAGAGCCAAAATTGGGTTTCATGAATTTTCAGAAGAGGAAAAGAAACGATGCACACCTGTTACACAGAGACTTGTTAGACGTCAACATGAAACAGGCAGACTATCCTTGTATTTATCTGCGCACATTGGAAAAATTCACGATTGGTTAGTGCCAGAATCATTGATTTTTATACAAGAACTCACTGAATTTGCAACACAGCGTGAATTTGTTTACCAACATGTTTGGCAGGTACATGATTTGGTGATGTGGGATAACCGCAGCACCATGCATCGTGGAAAATCATATGAAAGTTTAATCTATCCCAGAGATTTGAGGCGCGTGACCCTTGAGGGCAAATCTTCAACACTTACAGACATCATAGAACTGAAAGAATTTTTTTCATGATTTACTTATCAACTCGCAATTGGATTGGTCTTGCTACAAGCCTTGTCATGGGTATGTGCGCTTGCCTATCCACAAGTTTTGCTCAAGACAATTATCCTTCCAAACCTGTAAAAATCATTATTGGATTTGGTCCTGGCAGTGGCACTGACTTATTAGCGCGAATGTTTGCTGAAGAGCTTCGCGCCGCGTTCAACCAACAGTTTGTTGTTGAAAATAGACCTGGTGCTTCGGTCATGATTGCCGCAAGCGCTGTGAAAGCAGCAGCGCCAGACGGGTACACCTTGTTACTCACTTCAAGCACATCGCATTCAGTCAATCCATTTGTATTTAAAAAATTACCTTATGACCCGATGGCTGATTTCACACCAATTGGCAGCATTGGTTTATTTCCGTCTATTTTGGCTGTCAACGAAAAAGTGCCTGTACAAACACCACAAGAGTTCATCACCTGGGCGCAAGCAAACAGAGGAAAGTTGTTCTATGCCTACAGCTCACTTACCTTTCGCATCGCTGCTGAATCGATGAATCGATTAAAAAAACTCGACGCCAAGGGTGTTCCATACAAAAGCAGTCCCGAGGCCATGACCGATGTTATTGGAGATAGAGCTCAATTTTTAGTGGTCGATTTAGCTTCAAGTCAACCGTTGGTCAAAGCAGGTCGACTTCGTCCTTTAGCGTTGACAAGCACCAAGCGAACGATTCTTGCTCCAGATTTGCCAACAATAGAAGAGACATTAGGTCTGCGTGATTTCGATATGGCTTCATGGGCGGGTCTTTTTGGTCCTGCAAATTTACCCAAAGATATTGTGGACAAACTCAGTGCAGTTTTACTGAAGACTTTGTCACGGCCCGATATTCGAGAAAAAATGCTCGCTACTAATATTGAACCCCTACCTGCAACACCTTCTGCTTTCACGCAGTTTTTAAAACATCAATTAAATGTTTGGAAACAAAAAGTGCAAGATGCGGGAGTTGAACCCGAGTAACTTTTATTCCTTTACCATTTTTGCTTCACGAGCAACTTTTGTGGCCTGCTCCACTTCTGTTTTGAGCGCTTCGTACATGCGTTGACGCCCACCTAAACGCCGTGTAATACCCATCTTATCAATTTGTAAGCGCGTTTGCTCACCTTCTAGGGCGGTCACCATGTCTACGCTGATTTTTTCAACCAATGGAATGGGCATGCCAGCAGGACCGATAACGCCATACCAAGTATCCCACTCAATACCAAAGCCTTGCTCTTTGAATGTAGGAACATTTGGGAATCCCTCCATTCGTTCCGATGAAGCAACGCCAATGGGCTTGGCCTGCCCCGTTTGAAGGTTTGGGTTGATTGATAGCAAACTGCCCATGATGGTTTCAACATGACCTTGCGCAAACGCTTGGTTTGATGGTGCAGAGCCCGCAAAAGGTATTTCAACAACATTGATACCCGTCATCACCTTCAACATGTTGAATGCAAAATGCCCCGCACTTCCAGTCGCTGAGTTGCCATAATTAAATTTACCCGGGTTGGCTTTAGCAAGTTCTACAAATTCTTTTAAGTCCTTCACAGGTAAGCTGGTTTGAACAACCATCAAGGTTGGCTGAACGCCAATAAACATAATCGGCGTAAAGTCTTGCAAAGCACGAAACGGTGTGTTTTTGGGATTAATAACTTCTGATGAGCCCGTTGCTGCACCTGCGGTAAAAAGCAATGTATATCCATCTGGCTTCGAAGTTGCTACATGTTGAGCCCCAATGACACCGCCAGCGCCAGGTCTGTTTTCAGCAATAATGGGGTGCTTCCAAATTGCAGATAATTTTTGCGCCAATAAGCGACCCAAGCTATCAGTTGGACCAGCAGGTGGATAGGGAATCACCAAACGCACTGGGCGCGCAGGGTATTCAGATTGAGCAAAGGAGAGAGGCGCCACGAGTGAAACCATGGTTAGCAAAGAGTTTGTAATTGCTTTTCTGCGGGTAATTGTATTCATTTTTTATCTCCACTTTTATTTAAATTGATTTACGACCAAGCTATAACAAATCAACATCGCATACCTTTGGCTTCAAGACAGCGATTCACCACTCATCTTGCTAGTCAATAACAACAATCCTGTAAAAACAGTTCAAGATTTGGTCAATCAATTCAAACAGAATCCACAAAAAAAATCAAACTACGGTGCAAGCTCCGCATCTTTTCTAATTATCACAGAATTTTTTAATCGCAAAACTGGCGAGTGCAGCATCATTGATCGGTCCATCCATGATAAAAAACAATGTGTCTGCACCTTACTTTTTTAAAGAGCGTCCAAAAAGTTCATTTCCGCTGATTTTCATTTTTAAATAGCCTGGTTGGTTAAAAGCTGCTTCATCTTTTCATCGTCATAACCCAGCAAGTCTTGATAGACCGCTCGGTTATCAGCACCCAATAGCGGCGCGGCTAAAACAGGCACATAAGATTCAGACATTTTGATTGGGAAACCTGGCATCACAAATTCGCCGCGTGTTGGATGATTCACCGTTGCAAACATTCCGCGTTTTCTCAGATGGGGATCGTTGGTGAGTTCGAGCGTATCAAATACCGCACTTGCAGGCACGCCAGCATCACCCAAAATACGCATGGCTTCGTGTTTGTTGTAATTTTTAGTCCATACGCTCACCACTTCGTCGATTGCAGCATAATTTTTCGCACGATCGGTTGGCGTTACAAAACGCGGATCATCTAATAGTTCTTCTCTCTTAATGACTTTTAACAAGGCATGCCATTGGTGACTCGCCGCGCGAGTGATGTAGATATAAACATAGTCATTAGGTCCGCCACCTAAGCAGGGATAAACTTCGCTGGGCGAGGTTGAGCCCAAAATACTTTGATTGCCGGTGCGCGGCGCGGCTTTACCAAACAATGCTTGCGCAGCCCAAGCAATGCGTCCGAAATTAATAATGCTTTCTTGCATCGATACATCAATTTTTTGCCCTTTACCCGTTTGTTCACGCTGATAAAGTGCTGCCAAAATACCAATCAAACAGTGCAAGCCCGCACCTGTATCGCCTACATTCATACCAGGCTTAACGGGCCGCTGATCTTTTTCTCCAGTAATCGATACGCCACCGCCCGCAGCCTGCGCAACAGGATCAAATGCCAAGAGATTTGCAAAGGGGCCGTCTTGCGGAAATCCTTTGATTTGCGCGTAAATTAATTTTTCATTGCAGGCTTTCACTTCATCGTATCCAAACCCAAGGCGTTCAATCACACCCGGCGCAAAATTTTCAATAAAAATATCCACTTTTGGAATGAGATCTTGAATGATTTTTTTACCATCGGGCAATTTAAAATTACACGTCACGCTGCGTTTGTTGGCATTCATCAACAAAAAATACGGTGAATCAATGGTGGGATCGTCAGAAGAAATACGCCGTCCTTGCTCTCCCTTTCCTGGCGGCTCTACCTTGATGACTTCTGCACCTAGCCAAGCCAACATTTGAGTGCACGACGTGCCTGCTTCAAATTGCGTCAAATCCAATATACGAATACCCGTGAGTGCGGGCAAACCTTGCGGCGGTGTGGCTCTATTCATTCTTGTTTCGCTCCTGCGATATTAACCAATTCTTTCCAACGTTTGATTTCATCAAAATAAAATTTGGTGAATTCTTGTTGTGTTGACTTAACGGGATCTAAACCTAATGCGATAAGTCGAGTTCTTGTTGGAGGGTCAGCCAAAACTGCATTGATCGCTTTATTCATCGCATCAACAATTTCTGGATTTGTTCCTTTGGGTGCAAACACACCGTGCCAAGTGGACATCTCATAGCCAGGCACTACTTCGGCCACAGGATGTGCATCTGGAAATGAAGCCGAACGCGTGAGTGATGTGACACCCAAAACACGAATAGCGCCCGATGAAACAAACGGCATTAACTCGACAATCGGTCCAAAAACAACATGCACTCGCCCAGCCACCAAATCTGAATTGGCTAATGCGCCACCTTTATAGGGTATGTGCACCATAGAGCCTTGGATCATTTTTTCAAACAATGCGCCCGATATGTGTTGCAATGAACCTGAGCCCGCAGAACCGTAATTGACTTTGCCAGGATTGGCTTTGACGTAGTCGACAAATTCTTTGATATTTTTTGCAGGCACTGTTGGGTGAACCGCAACAATTGTTGGTACCACCGTGAGTTGTGCCACAGGTACAAAATCAGTCATTACATCGTAGGGCAAACTTTTCATCAAACTAGGGCCAGATGCCAAACTACCCGAACCAAATAAAAACGAATAACCATCAGGCTTGCCCGTTGCAATGATATTGTTACCAACGACCCCTGACACACCGGGCTTGTTTTCAACAACAACAGTTTGACCAAGTTTGATGGTGAGTTGTTGCGCAACAACTCGCGCAGCAATATCAGTACTACCTCCTGGTGCAAAGCCCACCACAAAAGAAATGCGCGACTGCGGCCAAGATTGTGCGTGTACAGCACTTACATTTAAAATACCTATTAAAAATAAATTAAAAAGTGAGTGTGTGAAAATTTTCTTTAACTTTTGATTCATCATAAAACCACCTTTTGAAAAGTATTGAGCACCCTAAATACCACGCATTCTAAAGATTGCCCCAAATGCAAGACAAACTAAATATTAGTTTAAGCTGAACTCAAGTTTCATGCAACTGGTCGGTGCTGCCCGCGTTTTTGAATGGTTGCATCCAATCCTTGAGCAAGAAGATGTTTGGCTGCGCACAAACCCGCCGCCCCTGCACCAATCACCGCCACT
>RFYV01000117.1 GCA_009921265.1 Betaproteobacteria bacterium
TAAATTGCAATACCAAGATCCTCAACACCCAAACCTAAAGCTTCATGACTGATCAGTCCAGTTACACACTGGGGCAAACCAAATATCCACGCCAACAAATCTGCCCCGTGTACACCTTCATCAAGCAATGCTCCTCCACCCGAAAAATCAGGCTGCACATACCAACGTTTGCAAAATTCAGGGTCGAGTCCATAAAAGTGTCCATGCCGAATTCGAACCAACGATATCTTTCCTAATGTTTGCTCATCGATTAATTTTTTTAAGTAGTGTGAAACGGGATCAAATCGTTTTGGAAAACTTTGCATAAAGGTTGTGCTGTATCGATCAATGCATTTTTTTATTTTTAAACCTTCACTCATCGATACCGATAATGGTTTTTCGCTGAGTACTGCCAAACCACGTCGCGCTGATTTTTCAATCAATTGACGATGCTGGTTGGTTTGTGAGCAAATAGCAACGGCCGTACATCGTTTGAATAAATCATTGATATTTTGAAAAAAGGGAACGTCAAAACATTGCGCCGCATCACGACCACGCTCATGATCGTCGTCCCATATGCCCGCTAACACATCAGCACCCTTAAAAACCTCGCTCCAAAAATTGGCGTGATAGTGCGCAAAAGATAAAATACCGACAGCGATTTTTGCAGGATTTGGAGTTGTCATATCAGTGTCCAATCGAAACACGCATACTATTGTGAGCTGACGATTCACGAATGGCTTGGACGACTCGCATACCTTCAATCGCATCTAACGCAGTTTGTCGTCGTAATTTGGGATCGAGCACGCCCGACAACCAGTCGCGATGATGCAATAAGCCCAAAGGATTCGATTCAAGCGACGGCGCATGCCACTGCTGCCTATAATTTTTGGGTGCCCATACCGACAAGCGACCACGCTCGGTTCTCAACCATATGGTGCCTTCATCGCCATAGATTTCCATTCGAAATCGATCGCACCCTTGTTGTTCAATCATCGACATTTCATGTTGGACTAAAGTGCCGCATTTGAATTCGTAATTGGCCATAACGGTATCAGGCACATTCACTTGCACCTTGTTTCCATTTTTCAGTAAACGAGTAGGCTTTTGTATGGCACTACGCGCACTCACATCATGCATTGGGCCTAAGAGTTGAATTAGTAAATCGATACCGTGAACGCCCAGTTGATCGACCACACCATTAGCCACATTGGCTTGATCAAAAAACCAGTCACACCAGTCGGGCCCAGGCGTTGCATTTCGCATTCGGATACTATGGATTTGACCTATTACACCGTCTGCAACCAAATGTTTTGCGTGTTGAAATTCTTCAAAATAACGGTGCATAAAACTAACTTGTAAATCCACATTTTGAGTGATGGATTGCTCAACAATTCGCAGACACGACTGCACACTTCCAGCCATGGGTTTTTGCAACATCACGGCCTTACCAGCCTGGAGGCAGGCAATGGCCATTTCTTCGTGCAAATGGTCAGGAGTTGCAATCACAACAGCTTGTACATCTGGAAGTTTTAAAACATCACGCCATTGTGACAAAACGTTTGGAATTGAATACTTTTGCGCAAGCGCTTGTAATTTATCGAGTGAACGACCCGTGACACATTGAACACGGGCCATTCCACTCAAACGCAAGCCCTCCAAATGGTAATCAGCTATAAAGCCTGAACCCAAATGGGCAACACCAACCTGAGGGTTTTGCATACGACTCAATTGTGAGATTTAAATTTTAAAGCGTCCTGCTACCTTGACCAAGGCAGGATCGACCGCAGCAACTGGATCGCTGTAGGTGTATTCCAATACATCCTTGGCTGTTTTGATTCTTCCACTGGCCAGCATATAGTCAGTCATCGCCTTCATATCTCTCACATAGGCATTGTCGATTGAGGGATCAAAAGTAAAGTCACCCCAAATTGCAGTGGCAAGCACTTTGTCTTGTTTTGTTTGTTGGCAAAACAAATCAATCACTTCGTTTTTATTTTTGGAATCAGCGACATATTTTTGCGCTCTCACAAGCACAGCCATCATTTTTCTTGTGGCGATTGGGTTTTTCTTAACAAACTCTTGGCTCGCTACAAATATTGATCGAGTGTAGGAGACTTGCACTTTTTCACTTTTGTTTTTAGCAAAACCCGACTCCGTCCCTGAGTGAATTAATTCTGTTGTACCACTTTTAAGTGCATTAAATCCCCATGGTTGCCAGCACAACATGGCTTGAATATTATTGGAGTTGAGCGCTGCCAATTGCTCGGGTGGGGGCATATTAACAACTTGCAAACGTTTTTCATCCAACCCATATTGCTTGGCCAGATAATACAAGTCTGCACTGGCAGTTGAGCCTTGCAGTAAACCAATTTTGATTTTGTACAAATCTTCTGGCGTTTTGATATTGGCATCTTTGCGTGCAATCAATTTATCAGCCACTGTTGCAATTGCGTTGTTACCAAGGATTACTATTGGAACACCCGAATGAGCCATAGAGACTGGCGGTAAATTGCCAGGCGTCCACAATGAAATTTCACCCGCGACCAAGGCCTCTCCTGCGATGGCACCACCCGCAAATGTTTTGGTATTGATTTCAGTAAAGCCGGCTTCCTTAAACCATCCTTTTTCTATTGCCACCATATGCGGCGCAAAAACTGGATCGTTTCCAAAGCCAAAAGCCAACTTACTAACCTCTGGCGCGGATTGTGCCCAGGCCGTATTGGATATCGCTGTTGTTGCAAGTGCAGCAGTCGCAATACCTGTTTGCGCAATAAATGATCGTCTGTCCATTTTGTCTCCTTTAAAGTTTGATTGAACTCTTGTTTTAATACCGACCTCTACTAACGAATTTTTTTAATAGTCTTGCTAGTATGCCATCGGCCAGCATGCTTAACAAGCCAATTAAAAGAATACCAAATATAGCGACACCAAGTCTTGACGTTTCTCGGGACTGCATAATTAAATATCCCAATCCACTATCGGAAGCAATTAATTCTGCTGCTACCAAAATTCCAAAAGCCAAACCAAAAGCAACACGCAATCCTGTTGCAATATCGGGTAAGGCTGCTGGAATCGCAACCTTCAATAACAACTCAAAGCCTTTGACGTCCATCGTTTGGGCCGCACGCAAAATAACAGGGGGTATGCCCACCATGCCTCGCCATGCGTTGGTAAATATAGGAAAAAAAGAACCTAAAAAAATCACAAACCATTTGGAGGACTCACCCAAGCCAAACCAAACAATGGCCATCGGTATCCATGCCAGTGGTGGTATTGGACGCAACAATTCCAATATCGGCTTGAAAGCCAAACCTAAATATTGATACCAACCGACTGCGATTCCCAAGCCAACACCAATGACCGCTGCAAATGTAAATCCAATAAGGATGCGACTCAGGCTCGTTGCGATATGCATCAATAATTCTTGAGCAGTCAATACTTGCCAAGCCATATCCATACATTGAATGGGGGATGGCAGTACCTGAATATCTTGCCAAATCCACCTTGCAGATAACTCCCAAACCATAAGAAGTATCAAAATACCCATCAAACCATAGAGATTGATTTTTTTAAACATCGATTGAAAATGAAAATCATTCATGCGCTTGTACGATTATGTTCTTGTTGTTGCCAAGGCATTAGTTTTTTTTCTAACCACGCCAATCCGCTTGTCATTAAAAAACCCATTAGACCTAAAATTAGCATTCCAACCATGGTGATATCAGTTCTATAAAAAGTTCTGGCCTCCATAATCAAAGAACCTAATCCAATCACAGTTCCAATCATTTCTGCACCCACAATGACCATAAAGCCAACGCCTAATGAGATTCGCATGCCCGCAAAAACTCTCGGTAGTGCAGATGGCAGAACTACTTTTAAAAATAGTTCTATTCCGTCAGTATCCATCGTCTTTGCAGCATTCATCATGACAGGGTCGACTTGCTTAACCGCTTCAATCACATTGGATAGCATGACCCAAAAACACCCATAGGTGATTAAGAAAATTTTGGCTTGTTCACCTGTACCAAACCAAACAATAGCCAGGGGTAGTAATGAAAGCGTCGCAACTGAGCGACAAAATGCAATGATGGTCGACGTTAAACGATCCAATGCATGAAACCCACCTATCAATAATCCAAGAGGTACGCCCAAACTTACAGATAATAAAAATCCAATGATGATTCGTTCAATGGTTTTTAGCAAGTGCTGATCAATCGTAACGCCTGCTGGATAGCCTGAAAAAGTTAAATCTAAAAAACTCAACAAAAGTTTTGAAGGTGCAGGAAACCGAGTTGGCCTCAAATAAACCATAAAGCTTGCTAATTCCCAGGACAGTAAAAAAACCGTCAAGGCAATCAAAGGGATTAACCAACTTTTAATTTTGTTATTCACTTTTATTTTTTTCTCAATTTATTGAAGTGCATTCCAAATTTCTTCATACAGTTCAATCAACAGGCGATCAGATCGCTTGCGAGGCCTTTGACGATCAATTTTTTTCTCAAGCACAATTCGTCCGGGTCGCGGTGCTAAAACAATAATGCGATCGGCTAACATTAATCCCTCCCAAATACTGTGAGTTACAAATACCACTGTCTTTTGCTGTAAAGACCATACACGCAAGAGTTCGTTTTGCATCTCTATTCGAGTCAATTCGTCCAAAGCGCCAAAAGGCTCATCCATTAAAAGAATTTGTGGATCTAAAGCTAATGCTCTTGCGATTGCAACGCGTTGTTGCATGCCGCCCGATAATTCGAATGGATATTTTTTTTCGGCACCTGCAAGACCAACTAAAAGAAGTAATTTTTGCGACAACTCTTTGGATTGTTCGACATTAAGCCCTTGCTTACGTGCTGCAAACTGAATATTTTGTTCCGCATTGAGCCATGGAAAAAGCGCGCCTTGTTGAAAAACCATTCCTTTTCCACGACCAGGACCCATCACATCAACGCCGTCCACTTGAACTATCCCGCTCGATGCTATTTCTAATCCGGCAATGATATTGAGCAAGGTGGTTTTTCCACAGCCGCTTCTACCTAACAAAACAACAAATTCATTTTCTACAATATGGAGAGAAACGTCCCCAAGCACAGGATGAGCATTTTGAAGATCCGTATTAAACTTTTTGTAGACGTTGCTTAGATTTATTTTAGGTACCGAAGGATTCATACTCATATTTTATGAATTCTCCTGTAATTAACAATACGACATTGGACATATCTGATATTCTCAATTGGAATACCGAAAGGAATTCTAGTGATTTGACACAGGCTCATCCATATTGGAAACTCAATCCATCGAATTACTCATGTCTGATGAATCTGCAATCCATTCAAACCCAACCTCAATGACAACCCCAACTCGCTATCACCCCTCCCGACTCCAACACTACGCTCACACACTTTTACAAAAAGTTGGCGTTGATTCAAATATCTCATCCTGCGTGGCTCAGACACTCTTAGAAGGTGATTTGCTCGGTCACGACACGCATGGATTGGCTTTGCTTGCAGGCTATTTGCAAGAAATTGAAGTGGGCAATATGACGCGCACAGGTCAACCCATTGTGTTGTCTGATAAACCTGCAGCGTTGCTTTGGGATGGCCAACGGTTGCCGGGGCCTTGGTTGGTGCATCAAGCACTCGATGTTCTAACACCTCGCGCCAAGCATCTCGGTGTGTCTTCGATGGTCATCAAACGAAGTCATCACATCGCATGTTTGGCCGTATATATGCTGCGTGCACTTAAAGACGATTTGCTCATGGTTCTGACGTGCTCTGATCCCAACACATGCAGTGTGGCGCCATTTGGTGGCACTCAAGCAGTCTTCACACCCAACCCTTTATCAATTGGTTTTCCATTGAGTAATGGCGGAGTTATGGTGGATATCTCTGCATCCATCACCACCAACAGCATGAACAATCGCAAATTAAAAAATGGACTACTGCATGATGGCGAATACATGATGGACGCCAAAGGAAATGCAAGCAGAG
>RFYV01000118.1 GCA_009921265.1 Betaproteobacteria bacterium
GAAATCAGGCGATCCCATTGGATACCAAGAGAGATGATGTCGACGCTCATAATTAAATGCCCCCGATGTCGATGACAAGATTCAACTGCTCATCAATATTTGCGACGTCGCCTGGAGCTAGGACGCAGGTTGACTCAACTTCTTCAATAAGCGCTGGCCCATTCACTGTTGCACCAGCAGCCAAAGCATAACGATCATAGACAGGGCATTCAATATGACCTCCATCCTCAGGTAAATAAACCGGTCGGTGCCCACGCAGTGCTTCTTGAGAATTTGTCATAGTTCTGAGTCGATATACAGCATCTAAGCCGGGAATTGGCCCTTGAACTTCACATTTCCAAGCAACAATTTCGACTGCACGATCGTTAAAACTCATGCCAAAGATTGTCTCGTATGCCTTAGCAAAAAGTTCGGGCAATTGACCCATCGCTTGTGCATTGGGTGATTGAGGAACCACCACTTCAACTTCATAACCTTGTCCCTCGTAACGCATATCTAGACGAAATAAAACCTGTGATTGGGTCATATCTGCACCGGTAGACTTTAGTTGAGACCTCACTCGAGCTTCAAGTTCGCTGGTAATCTGAACAAATCGTTCTAGAGTCATCGTGGCCAGTGCTTGTCGCTGAGACTGGACCAGCTCAAAACCGAGCGGACTTGCGAGAAGGCCGAACGCTGACATGACACCAGCACCGCTAGGACAGATCACGCGGGGTATTCTCAATTTACGAGCAACACGCACTCCATGAACGGGACCGGAGCCACCAAACACGATCATGTTGCAATGGCGATAGTCGATACCTCGCTCAGAAGCATGCACGCGAAATGCCTTGGCCACATCTTCGTTGATCACTTCATGGATGCCCCATGCTGCAAGGGCAATGTCCAAGCCCAACGGTTTAGCTACGCGCAATTCAATCGCAGAACGTGCAGCATTGATATCAAGTTTCATCCGACCACCCAAAAACGATGCTGAGTCGAGATACCCAAGGATTAGGTTGGCATCGGTTAATGTAGGTTCAACCCCACCTCGCCCGTAGCATGCTGGCCCTGGGTCTGCTCCTGCACTACGAGGACCGACACGCAAGACTCCACGAGCGTCAAGGTCAGCTAGGCTACCTCCGCCCGCTCCAATTTCAATCATGTCAAGGACTGGTATCTTGATCGTTAATCCACTTCCCCGCTTAAACTCGTGAACGCGTCCCACCTCAAATTCATAGCGTTTTAGTGGAACGTGATCACGTACAACGCACCCTTTTGCTGTGGTACCACCCATATCGAACGACAGAACCTGCGGTTGATCCAGCCAGCGACTATGGCGAGCAGACATCAAGGCACCAGCCGCTGGTCCAGATTCGAGCATTCGGACTGGAAAATTACGTGCCATGTCAGGGGTCAAGGTACTACCGCTTGAACTCATAATTAAAAACTGACCGCCGAAACCTGCAGCAGCTAATCCATGCTGAAGTCGATCTATATATTTATCTACCAAAGGTTGTACATAGGCGTTGAGGCATGCCGTTGTCCAACGCAAATATTCACGCGCGAAGGGAAATACAACGGAGGATGCTGACACTCGAAGAGAAGGGAAGTTTTTTTGGAGCCATTCGACAACCAGGAGTTCATGAGTCGGGTTTGCATAGGAGTGAAGCAGACAGACTGCTACCGCACTGATACCATTTAATTCAATAGCCTTTTTTATTTGCTCGGTAAGACCGTCAAGCACCAGTGGTCTCCTAACGCTTCCATCCATCACCACTCGCTCATCTACCTCGAAACGAAGTGATCGAGGGACCAAGGGCTCAGGAAACCTAATTCGAAGATCAAATAGGTCGTAACGTTGTTCCATTCCAATGTCAAGTACATCACGAAAACCACGAGTAACAATCATTGCTGTAGGAGTACCGCGACGCTCTATGACTGCATTGGTGACCAATGTGGTACCGTGAACGATCATCGACACGTCAGACGCCTTGATGTGAGCAAGAGCAGTCAACGCAGTGACGCCCTCAAGTACCGCCTGATCTGGGGCTGACGGCGTGGTAAGTGCCTTGTGAGTAATAATCTCACGCTTACGATCATCAAAAAGAGCGAAATCGGTAAAAGTGCCACCGATGTCGATGCCGATACGATAAGTCATTTGTCAACTTTCAAAAGGTTGTGAATGCCATCGAGTAGCAAACTATGCATATGTTGTTGAATCCAAATCATCATTAAAAATTACTGCTTCGAACTGACAACAAGCCACATTGCCAGCTCTGGGAAAAAATAAAGTAAATACGATAGAAGGCTCAGCATGACTGCATAAGGAAGCGAAGCCCAAGCGATCGTCGTCAAAGGGACGTCGCGCGCGATGGACTGAACAGCAAAAAGGTTAAGTCCAACAGGAGGTGACAGTTGAGCAAGTTCAGCTTGAATTACAAGGATAACGCCGAACCAAATATCATTAAAGTTCATCGCACGCAGTGCTGGGTATAGCACTGGCACAGTCAATAGCATCATAGAGATGCCATCTAGAAACGTACCAAGAACCAAATAAAGAAAAAAGAGTGCCGTGAAGAAAATGAATGGGCTGAGATTGAGTTCTACCAAATAGTTGGCTAAGGCTCGCCCTATACCGGCTTGTACAACAGTGAAACTGAGAATCTGTCCAGCAATGATGATAAGTAACACAACGCTACTAACTGCAACGCTTGTTATCAGCGCCTGCTCAAACTTTACCCATGTAAGTTCTCGATAGAAAATACCAAGAATCAAGGAAATCAGACAACCAAACCCAGCGGCCTCCGTAGGAGTGACCACACCAAAATACATGCCCCCAACAATAGCAATAATGAGCCCAGCCATAGGTAAACATTGCCAAATTGCAAAAAGACATTCTTTTAATGTGTGCCTCGGTGCCTTTGCCGGAACTAAACTAGGGTCACGAATCGCACGCCAAGCAACGTAAGCCATAAACATCACTACCGCAATCGCTCCTGGAATTATTGTTGCAACAAAAAGGTCAATGACAGACTGTTGAACTACAGCTGCATAGACTAGAAGAAATATGCTCGGTGGGATCAAATTACCAAGAGCCCCGCCCCCCGTTAAAGTTCCTAAAGTGAGCGCATCGTCGTAGCCGCGTTTACGCATTTCCGGAAGTGCCACAGTTCCAATGGTTAAAGCCGTAGCTGTTGATGAACCAGATATTGCCGAAAACAATGCACATGCAATAATATTTGCTTGAGCTAGCTTGCCAGGTAATCGACTAAAAAGTACCGATATCCCTTGATAAAACCGGCTTGACGCTCCGCTTCGAAGGATTACTTCACCCATAAGCACGAACAGAGGAACTGCAGTCATCGAAAAAGAGTTAACTGTGTTCCAAACAATATCACCTAAGCTTGCCCATAGCAATGTGCCATGCAAAATCGTAATGCCAACTACTCCAACGAGAGTCATTGCTGCAACAACGGGAACACCTATAAGTATGGCAACACCAAGTAAGAGGCTATAAACTAATAGTGATAGTTGCCAACTCATCAAATACCGTCTTTCATAACATCACTCCGCCTTGGAGCCAAGCCCAAAATACGTCGCAATATTTCTTCCAAATAAGCAAGGCAGAGTAAACCGTAGCCGAGTGGTAGGATAATTTGCGGCCAAACAAGTGGTGTCTTAGATGGCTGGATAGATATAGTACCTAATCGTGCACTACCAGCAACTAAAATGAAGGTGGAGTAAAGAAGAACAGCGCTAACCCCTAGTCCAATCACAGCGGCGCATATTCCAACAACGTTCTGAAAGCGTGGCGACATTTTATCAACTAACCATGTCATCGATAGTTGTCGATCCGCACGTAGTAGATGCACAGCCCCAAGCATAGTAATCCACGCCATGATGTAGCCGCCATATTCGTCAGCAACAAGTGTTGACCCATTAAATATATACCTGGCTGCTACTTCAATATTGGTTAGGATTAGTAACGCAACAAGCATAAAACCAGCTAGACGCCCAAGACCAAATTCAACCATAGCGAGAATATTTTTTCCAGCCAAACGCTGACTAGATGAATCTTCAGGTTGCTCAGTCATCTACGTTTTAGTTTGTTGCACAGGCCTTGATCGCATTATCAACAAGTTGTTGGCCTACCTTGCCGTGACTTTTTGCCCATGAGTCCCACATTGGAAGCATGATTGACTTAGCACGCTTTCGATCTTCCGAACTTGGTTCTACTAGGTTTACCTTGTTTGCTAAAAGATTGCGCCGAGCCTCATTCTCACCGGCCTCTGACATCTGACGATAACGCGGGGCATATTCCTTCATCTTGGCAACGAGGATGGCACGAATATCAGGGGTCAACTTAGCCATTTCAGCCGCGTTGACCATCATGACTTGATGCCCCATCGTCATATTAACCATGTAGCCAGTTTTGACGATTTCAAAAGCTTTCCAGTCGTTCGCTGAAAGGGCTGAGGTGATCGCCCCATCAATGACCTTACGCTCCAAAGCAGGTATGACTTCTGCAGAGGTAATTGAGATAGCGCTGCCACCGAGCAGTTTCATCATCTCGACCTGCTCAGGGTTCCAAGCACGAACCTTCATTCCCTTTAAGTTGTCTAATTGAGCAACCGGCCGATTCAGCCACAGGTTTTGAGGTGGCATCGTCCAGTGAATTCCTACAAACACTCCAAACTTTTGTTTCAATTGATCGTCAACGATAGCTGCTACGGTAGGCAAAGCACGATCAAACTGGTCATAACTTGTACAAAGAAAAGGTAACTGCAAGACATTGAGATCAGGAACATCGCCAGACGCAAAGCCGAGCGCTACGTCACCCATTTGTACTTGATTATTTGACACTGCACGAACCACATCAGGAGCCTTATAAGGCAACTCACCTGCTGCAAAAACCGTGAGTTTGAGCTTGCCACCAGTAGCCTTAGTCAAGTCCTCTGCAAATGCTCGTGTCAGTTGGGTTGGTTTATCGTTAGGTAAAAAGTATGTGAAGTATCGCCATTCAACTGTGGTCTGGGCAATTGCAGTACCAGCCATTAAGGCCAGTATCACCACATTAAACAATACAAAAATGCTTCGAACCCAATTTAAATTTGACATTCTTACCACCTTTTTAAATTTAATACTTTCGATAATTGAATATACAGATTTAAAATATACAGTCAATAGGTAGTATCCGGTTTAAATATCGGGCAAGGGACTGAAAAACCACGCCATTCTGTCTGACATATACAAACGAGTTCAATTGCCACCTAAGAAATAACGCCAGCAGATATCAGCTCTTCATACCTTTGCTGCGTCAATCCCAATAATGTTTTAAATACATAATCATTATCTTGACCCAAAATTGGAGCACTTGATTTGATATGGCCTTTGTAATTATCCATTTTCCAAGGTGTCCTATATAAAGACTCTAATCCGCTAATAGGATGGTTAACTTGCTGCCTGAGTCCTCGATTTTCAAAGCGTGGGTCACCCCATTGAGCTTCAATATCTTGAACATGAGAACAAGCGATACCAACTCCTCGAAGGTCTTTGACCAATACATGAGCTTCAAATTGTTGAGTCCATTTTCCAATCAAATCATCCAATTCTTGCGATTTATTGACCCTTGCATCACTGTGAAACCACTCGGGTTGACGTGCCCAATTTGGTCTACCCATCTTGTCTATCAGTGACTGCCATTGCGCATCATTTGCAACTGCAATCGATACCCATTGATCAACTCCCAAACTTCGATAAATGCCATGAGGTGCCATTTTTTTGTGACGATTACCAACGGGGCTAGCCTGTCGGCCATTCATCATGAAATCTATCAAAGGCTCTGCAGTCACAGTCATCAAACCTTCT
>RFYV01000119.1 GCA_009921265.1 Betaproteobacteria bacterium
CACCGCTATGCGGTGATAGTAGCGCAGCAGTCCACCCAGCCTCTGGCGGCATTCAACTGCGATTTCCACTAAGAATTCAGCCGCTGGCAAAGGCCAACCTAAACAAGCGCCCCGCCCTGACTGACCTCCCCAACAACACAGCCGCCCCGAGACCGCGCCCTACACATCAGAGGGCGCTGAACGCCGGACTGCCAGAACCAGGTATTTCAGAAAAAGTCAAAGAGCACCAGCGCTTTGTCCATGGAGAGTGGCAGCGCTGTCATGCCGGTTCGGGCAAAGGAGCAATTACATTCGGCAATTTGATCAACATCACTTCCAAATCAAATCTAACTTGCGACTATGTGCTGCGCAGTCACAAAGGTATAAGTTGATCAAGCTCTGATAAGGAATTCCGACTTGTTCGGAAATAACTTTGAGTAGCCAATCGAGTTTTCATCTAATCTTATGGTTATTTGTTTCTTCAACTACGAGGGATAAGGATTTTTCCGTGCTTTTGAAAAATCATACTCTTTTCTCATGGGGTCACTAGCAGCAATTTGTTCAGCCTTTCGAAGACGCGACCATGTGTCGCTGCCTCAACAGGCGATTGGCACTGAGCATCAAAATGATCGTGGCAGACATTAAAACAAAAGAAATCGCAGCGCCAAACGGCCAATTGTTTTGTTGTGCAAACTGCCCATAGACTAACGGGCCCATCATTTGAAACTTGGGACCGCCCAGCAAGACTGGCGTTGCGTAAGCATTCATGGCAAGAATGAACGTCAGAATGCCGCCTGCAAGAACGCCCGGCAAGGCTAGCGGCCATAGCACCCTTTGCGCCATCTTCGCTGGGTTTGCACCGAGACTGAAAGCGGCCTCCTCAATGACCGGCGGGATGCCCTCGATCACGCTCTGAAGTGTTAGCACCATGTATGGCAGATTGACCGCAATAATACCGATTAAAACTGCAGTTTCGGTATACATAATCTCGATCGGCTTCGTGATAATGCCGAGAGACATCAGCAGTTGATTAAAAAAACCCTTGTTTCCAAGTGAGGCCATCCATCCTGCTGCGCGCACAGCATTACCGACAAAAAGCGGCAGAACAACGAGAATAATAAAGATATTTTTAAAGCGTGACTGTGTTCTAGCTAAAACATATGCAAGGGGAAAGCCCAAGACAAAACAAATTAACGTACATATCGTAGCGACCCGGATTGTTCGAATCAGTATATTTGTGTAATAAGAATCAGAGAAAAATTTGAGGTAATTTTCCGCGGTTAACGCATCGACCATAAATTGACCGGGGACGAATGCATTAAGACTATAGCGAAACAGAATCGCGACAGGAACTAAAAGCGTAATCGCAACGAACAAAGACGCGGGGCCCACTAAAAGACCAGCGGTTAGTCCCGTCCTAGTGTGTGCCTCCGCGCGCAGCATAGCCGTTTTAAGCTTTGAAGACCTTATCCCACCATTCCTTCATGGCGGCATCGTTTTTAGCAATGTATTCATAATTGAGATCTTTGAGTCGCTTCTGCTCCTCTGCAGTAAACCCGATACGCTTTTGAAGATCTGGGGCCACAACGGCGGTTGTAATAGCGGCGTTATATCCCATGTCAACTGCAAATGCTTCTTGCGCATTTTTCTCTAGGGTGGCGTTGATATAAGCGTATGCAGCGTCTTTATTAGGTGCATTTTTTGAAATCGAGAATCCAGAAATATAAAGCGGGATACCTTCCGTGGCTGCAACTGATTCAACTGATATTCCAGCATTTTGCCACTGGACAGCCCGTGCTTTCCACATGATTCCGATACTGATTTCCTCAGTTTTCAAGGCCTGAGCGAAAGCTTCGTTTGTTGGATAAATACGCACACCTGCCTTTTTTGAGGCGAGAAGTACCTCCTTAGCCTTTTCGAAATCAATCATTGAGGCCCCGTTGGTGGCTGCCAGAGACGCCGCCATGATCACAAAGATATATTGAATGTCGATGATTCCACTCTTGTTGCCCCACTTCGGATCAAAGGCGTCCTTGAAACTGCTAGGCGCCGGTTTAATCATTTTTGGGTTGTAAACAACTACCTTTCCTGAATAGATTTGACCTATGCCGTAGGTGTATTTCATACTGCTAATTAGCAGCTTAGAATTCGGAATTTTTGAATAGTCAAGGGGCTCGAGAAGATCGACACCATTCATCTCAAACATATTAGCCGCTGAGAAAGCCTGAACATCAACTGAGCCACGTGGCAAGCGCTTTTCAGCAACCATTTTCGCGCGACGGGGCCCATCTGCAGCTTGGTCTTGTACGACTTCAATACCCTTTGGTTTTAAATACGGATCGTCAATATTTTTGGTCAACAATTTTGCGTAATCTCCGCCCCAGGTCCCAACGACGACACGTTGTTGCTGGGCGGCTACAGGGCTCAGGTAAAGCGTGCTAGCCCCTATGGCTGCAAGCTGCAACAGCTGGCGACGCTTGGGAGTGATTTTTTGCGTATGAATCATAATAATTTTCCTTTAACCTACCGCTCGTTTGCCAAAGGATAAACAAGCCCGGTAGTTTTGGCCCATCCTATCCATAGTTGATCGTCCTTATTGGGTTCATGGCCGCCATCTCGATTGGCGAACTGTACAACCACACGCGTTGATTCACCAATTAGTAGGTGTACATCGATTGCTGGTCCTAGAAAAGAAGTGTACTCCACCCGCCCGAGAAACCGATTGTCCAATGCTTCTGATCCCGCTCCGAGCGTTAGTTGTTCGGGGCGCAGGGTAAGACTGCCCAGCCCAATAAAACCACTATCCTCGACTAGAAAATGCAGTCCGTCGTTACTTCGGAAATTTCCCGGTGACGTGATCTGACCATCTATAAAGAAACTCCGGCCTATGAAGGCTGCTACATATCGATCTGCCGGGCGCTCGTAAATATCGCGTTTGGTACCGATCTGCCGTACGCATCCCTCGCTTATAACTACTAAGCGATCAGCCATCGTCAGTGCTTCTTCTTGATCATGCGTCACAAGCACTGTCGTAATACCGAGCTTTCGCTGCAGTTCACGGATTTCAAGGCGCACCTCCACTCGCAGTTTCGCGTCAAGATTTGACAACGGTTCATCCAATAAGAGAATATCGGGTTGAATAGCCAGGGCCCGCGCTAACGCCACGCGCTGCTGTTGGCCGCCAGACATTTGACGAGGATAACGGTCCTCGAAGCCTCCGAGTCGAACAAGGCGCAACGCATCTTCTACGCGTTTACCGATGCTGGTTTTGTCGACCTTTTGCATTTCAAGGCCAAAGGCGATATTTTGGGCCACCGTCATATGCGGGAAAAGTGCATAACTTTGAAAAACCAGTCCGCAATTACGACGCCAAGGCGGAAGTGCCGTGACCGCCTTGTCCCCGATTGATATCACACCGGATGACGGCGTGACAAATCCGGCTATCATACGCAGAATGGTGGTTTTGCCACATCCTGATGGGCCTATCAGCACCACAAACTCACCATCTGCGACCGACAGCGAGACGTCGTTTACGACCGGCATATGGTCATAAGTTTTTGTCAGATGTTTAAGTTCTAATTGAGCCATTCAAACTACTCGACTGAGCTTGACGTAATGATCGGTTATGAGCAACGATAAACCGATTATGACAATTTGTATCACTGATGCAGCAGCAACGGTTGGATCGATTTTCCATTCTAAATATTGAAGAATCGCGATAGGCAGCGTTGTCCGCCCTGGCCCAACAAGAAACAGACTCATCTCAAGATTGCCAAATGAATTGACAAAACCGAACAGCGCCGCCGCCACGATACCTGGTCTGATTGCTGGCAACGTAATGCGCCAAAAGGTTACAAAGCGATTTGCTCCGAGATTTTGAGCGGCCTCTTCAATCGACCGATCCATGCCTGAGAGATTAGCGGATACCAAGCGTACAGTCCACGGGATGACAATCAATGTATGGGCAGCTACCAAACCTGCAAACGATCCCATAATGGGTAATTTGGTAGCTACCTCCGCCTCAATTTGAAATACATAAAGTGACGTTCCAAGAACCACACCTGGAACAACCAGAGGTGCTAGCAGCAGCGTATTGATCCATTGTTGGCCGATAAAATTACTTCGGACAACAGCGAGGCTTGCCGGCACTCCGAGTAAAAGGCCAATCGCTGTTGCTAATAGACCAACCTGTAGGCTGAGCCCGAAGCCACTCGCGAAGGCTTTGTTACGCGTTACCTCCGAAAACCAGCGAAACGTGTAGCCCTCTGGCGGGAAGCTTGGAATTTCTTGTTGAAAAAAAGCCAACCATGTGACAAAAAACAAGGGCAATAGAATGAACGCCATCGAAATCGAGGCCATACAGTTCAAAGTCAATCGTCCTAACCGAATTTCTTTCAATGCGATCCCTCTGGTCGTTTTTTTTGTTGTCTAGTGAACCAGTTCGTTCTTATGAAATTGGCCGGCTTTCATGATCAATGCAAGATTACGGCCCTGATGTTGAAGCAGGCTTAGATCTTTAAGCGGGTTACCGTTTACAAGCAGCATGTCCGCAAAAGCCCCGGCTCTTAAAGTGCCTAATTTATCTTCCATTCGGACGACTTTGGCACCGACACTGGTGGCCGACCGGATTATTTCAATTGGGGTCAGCACCTCTGCCCGGAGTTGAAATTCGCGTGACTGCTCGACCTGCAATTGACCGAGCAGGTCGGTGCCGTATGCCACGGGCACATTGGCTTTTTTGCATATTTCAAGGGAACGTAGCGCGCCGTCGATAACCATGTCATTCTTTTCGAGCATGTCACCGGTCATACCAAACTCGCCGGCACGCTCTTTCATTGCATAGTAGGCGATCAGATTGGCAACTAGGATCATGCCCTTTTCTGCCATCAACTTGGCAGCGGCTTCGTCAATCAAATTACCATGCTCGATGGTCCGTACGCCAGCATGTGCGGCACGGGTAATCGCCTCTGGGGTGTAGGCATGCGCACAAACGTAGCGGCCGAACGCCGTCGCCTCTTCAACAGCGGCGCGGGCTTCTTCCATACTAAATTGCAGGCTGGTCAATGGGTCGTACGGTGACGCAACGCCACCGGACATCATGATCTTGACGTGATCCGCCCCTTGTCGCATCTGTTCACGCGCAGCGCGACGCACCTCGGTCACTCCGTCCGATACGCACATGGTAAAAGACATTGCATTGCAGCAGTGGCAGCGCATGCCGTAGTCAGTGCGACGGCGTGAATCAGAATGACCCCCTGTGGGCCCAATAGCCTGTCCTGCAATAAATAGTCTGGGACCAACGATATGTCCCTTTTCGATCGATTCCTTGATTCCCCAATCAGCGCCGCCCGTGTCTCGAACTGTTGTAAAACCACGGTCGATCATGCCCTTGACTAGGCCAACAGCGCGTGCTGTCATGAGGGTCAAGGGTACGCTCTCAAGGTTGCGAATATAGACCTCACTAAGAAATACATGGACATGGCTATCGATGAGTCCAGGCATCAAAGTGCGGCCACCGCAATCAATCACGGTGGCACGGTCAGACTTGATGGGTTTGTCAGATACTTCTCGAATGGTATCGCCTTCTACTAGCAGTTCATAACCGCCCCTAATTTCATCCAAGCTAGGCTCAAGCAGCTGAAAATTCTTAAAGAGATATTGGCTCATAAAGGAATACTTTCTAATTTTTGGCGTTTTGATGATGCCACACTGAGAACCTATCGCTCAAGCGGGAAAACCCTAAGCCGACCGCGCGCGAACCCCTGGCAGCACGCTTGACCTGTTGCAGCTATTCCCGCTCTTGCTCTTTGA
>RFYV01000120.1 GCA_009921265.1 Betaproteobacteria bacterium
ATAAACCAACGGATTTTTGGGCTGCGGTAAACAAAAAAATCGCCCAATTGAGTCAGCATCCCAAAGTAACGCAAGTTTCGCACGCACAGGCTTCTACCCAATGGGAGCAGGTGTTGCCGATGGAATTAAACGACGACCAAAATCCATTTTCACATTTTATCAATCCCGATACCAGCATCATTCGGTGTGAGTTGCATTTCGCCAATGCCAATGATGTGATTGCGTTTTATAAGGATGCCCAAAAGAATCAATGGTTCAACGCAACAGCCATGAAGGTGCATGTGATGAGCAATACCTTGATTTACGATTACATCAACCACAACATCGCCAAAACCTTGTTTTACAGCTTATTGACATCGGGTATTGCAATTGTGTTGATGCTCTTTTTTATCACTAGAAGTTGGAAGCAAGCCTTCATTGGATTGTTGCCGAACGCCGTGCCACTGAGCATTGCCGTGTGGGTGTTTTCGATTTTTGGCTTCAGTTTGAACATACTCACAGCCATCACGGCCACGGTTTGTATTGGCTTGCTTGACGATGATACAGTGCATTTGTTGTATCGCAGGTTTGTGCTAAAGCAACCTGTGGATACCTTAGCTAACTCTATAGTGAATACCGCCATTTTGTTGGCAGTGGGGTTTGGATTCTTTTTGATGAGCGATTTTTACCCAACCCAAGTTTTTGGTGGGGTAAGTGCATTGGTTTTTGTTTTTGGCATTTTGGGCGAGCTTACTCTGTTTCAAGTGTTGATGGATTGGATTGAACGGAAAGGACAAAAATCATGAACCAACTAAAATCGCAAACGGGGGTGTGGATCGCCAATGGCAATGAAGCCATTGGTTATGCGGCCCTGCATGCCGGGGTAGATTTTTTTGCGCATTATCCCGGATCCCCTGTGAATGGGGTTGAGCCGCACCTCAAACATTTAAATACCCAGCACCAACGTGGCATCATATTCAACGATGCCCTCAACGAACATGTGGCCGCCCTCAGCGCCATGGGTGCCAGCATGGCTGGGGCTCGTTCCATGTTGGTGATGAAGCATGTGGGACTCAATATTGCTGCGGATCCGTTGAATTATGTGGGCTATTCCGGCGTGCGCGGTGGGATGGTTATCATCGTGGGTACCGATCCCGGTGCCAATTCTAGTACCGGAGAAGAAGATGTGCATTGGTATGCCAAACAATTCAATTTGCCCCTGTTTGAACCCACCCACATCCAAGAAATCTATGATACGGTTATCGACGCTTTCGATCTATCTGAGTCTCTGGAAATTCCGGTAATGGTATTTGTTACAGGTTTGATATGTCACAATACGGCGCCCCTGAAACCCCTCAACGCCGTACCCAAAACCAAGCAGTTAGGGTTTGTGAAAGACCGCGCGAAATACATCAATGTGGGCAATCGTGCGGTTGTCAATCACCAACGACTACTAGAAAAAATCACCCGTTACGGAGAGCAACAGCAAGGGGCTACTTTGTACGGTTCCGGACAGGCCACAACCTTGTGCATCACCCGGGGAAATACCCATCAACACGTACTGCAAGCCCTTGAATTGTTGGAAGAGCCTTACCCCTATCCTGAAGTGATTCAGATAGAAATTAAAACCAAGAAGTTCAATCACACCGTGCTGACCAACACCACGTGTCCAAATTGCAACCACCACTTCCAAGCAAATATGAAGACGACCGTGTTTGATTGTGTTAAAGCTGAAATGTAAAGGATGAAAAGTTAATGAAAAAAGTTGAAACCACTGTTCGGAACATTGAGTGCACCTTTGAATTCAAGTGCGATAAGCAATGGGATGACTTAGAAACTCAGGTTGCATCCAACATCAAGTTTTGCAAGCAATGCGAAAAGGACGTTTATCTGTGCAAAACTCAAGAGGAACTTGACCATGCACGCTCTTTGGGCCGGTGTATTTCCATTGAAAGAGTTGAAATACGCATGTTCACTACTGGGGTACCATATCGGGTAAATTGACGGCATATTGAAGGTATTCCCCATGGCCATCATCCACCCTCGCCTTAGCCCTCCACTTGTCGAAAAGCATGGTGGCTACAAACTCGAACGAAAGTTACTGGAATTGCTACGCTTGGGATTGCCAGACGACTTTGATGTGTTTCACGGGCTCACTTGGTCCACCGTGCATTCGTCCGTTCAAAAGTTTGGCGAACTTGACCTCACGGTGGTTTCCCCTCAAGGCCAGATACTCATTCTGGAAGTGAAAGCCGGCAGTGTCTACACAAGCAACGGTTTGCTATTCAAAGACTATCGTAAAGAGAAACCCAAAGACATTGGGCATCAACTAGGCCGTCAGCATGGCGCTCTGCGCAAGCGTTTGAAACAAGCCAACATGGACCATGTGCAGGTTCAATCGTTTTTGGTGCTGCCAGATCAAAAAATAATGAGCGAAGGCCTGGCCTACCCTCGTGAGCGCGTCATTGACTCAACGCAAATGGAACAGTTTTGTACCTTGGTCAAAACATCTTTTCCCTTTTTAGAAGGCGAATCAAATCGTCAGCTGTTGCTAAACTTTTTGTCCAATGAATTTGATGTAGTACCCGATGTGGGCGCGCAAATCAGTGCCATTCAAAGCAGCAGCGCGCATTTGTCCAACGGCTTGGCCACGTGGGTGCCGCGAATATCGCACGAAGGCCACACCTTCATTGTGGAGGCCACGGCCGGCTCTGGCAAAACCCAGTTGGCTCTTAGGTTGTTGCGCAATGCAGCACTTAGCAAAGAGCGCGCACTTTACGTTTGCTACAACAGACCGCTTGCAGACCACATACAAACTCTTGCACCCAGTCACACCGAAGTGGCAACTTTTCACCAGCACTGCGACGATTACGCCAAGCAGCATGGCCATATGCCAGACTTTTCTTATACAAAGGTTTACGACGAGCTGGCCAAGATCTATATGGCAGATGCCCCCAATATTGCGCCTCGATTTGACTTACTGGTCATTGACGAGTCACAAGACTTCAACCTGGAATGGGTGGACGCCCTGTCGCAAGAATTGAAGCCAAACGGCCGCATGTATGTGCTGGGGGACGACAACCAAAAGCTCTACGAAAGAGATGCCTTCGACCTTGCAGGCGCTGTGCGCATTACTTGCACCGACAACTTTCGCAGCCCGCAAAACGTGGTTCACGCAATTAACAAGCTGAACCTGATTAATCAACCAATTCTTGCTTGCAGCGACCATGAGGGTGAATCTCCCAACTTTTACACGCACGATGATCAACCAGGCAGCCATACTGCCGCCCTCAACCTGTGCTTGCAAAACCTGTGGACTCAAGGCATAGACCCCTCGCAAGTAGTGCTGGTCACTTATCGCGGTTTAGAAAAATCCAAGGTCATGTCTTTAAGTCATGCAGGTGGCAAAAGAATTAGTCGCCCAGTGCGTGACGCAGATGGCAATTCGACTTGGACCGAAGGCGAACTTAAAGTAGAAACCGTCAACCGCTTCAAAGGCCAAAGCGCGCCAGTCGTGGTGTTTTGTGAAATTGACTTTGATGAATTGAATGTAGTCAATGCCCGTAAACTATTTGTAGGCATGACCCGCGGACAGCTCAAAGTTGAATTAGTGATGAGCGATAGATCTGCCAATCTGATTGCTGCGAATATTGAATAAATTTGGTCAGATCAACATTGTTTTGGCCAGATCAATCAACAGTACAACCGTAGTCCCCAAATTGCAGATTAGGTCTACTCACTTGCACAGGATAAAAGTAAGGGCTGTAAGTAGGTGATGGACTGCATGTCCTTGATGGACTCTCTTTTTTGGTACAGGTATAAAGAATAAAAACTGCAACTGAATGGCTGAAAACAGGGAATACCCCAGTTGTAGACGACCGGTCTAATAATAAACTGAGTTTAAAAGTTTTATTCTGATGGAAGTCAGCATAAAAGATCATTTAAACACGTTAAGTGCAGCCACGGAAAGACACAGTTCAAATGCCTGATCAAGCGCGACTGCTAAGTTTGCATCAAGTCAGTAAGAATTTTGGTGGCGTACAAGCCGTGAAGAATTTGAGCTTTGATGTGAATTCAAATGAGATTGTGGGATTGATTGGACCGAACGGGTCTGGGAAATCGACGACAGTAAATTTGATTTCAGGCGCTGTACAACCTAGCTCTGGAGACATTATTTGGAGAAGCCAAAATGTCAACGGACTTCCCATCAGCCAGCGTGTACCACTTGGCTTAGCCCGAACATTTCAGACCACTAGTTTACTTTTAGAGTTCAGCGTGCTCGATCAAGTTTTGACTGCTTGTCATACTAGCTACCGCGTCTCTCCTTGGCGCTCAATTCTAAGAATGAAAGACGCAAGGGCTCAAGACGAAGAACAACTTGAGAAAGCTAGAGAGTTGGTGGAATTTGTTGGTTTGGGGGAAGTAACTAACGATCTAACATCGACGATTTCATCAGCACAGCAACGGCTACTAATGATCGCGACTGCGATGGCTGCAGATCCAAAACTAATTTTGCTAGATGAACCAGCTGCAGGCATGGTGGCAAAAGAACGTAAAGACCTAGCTAACGTCATCAAGCGAATTCGAGAGCGCGGGTTGGCTGTTTTGGTCATTGAACATCACATGGGACTGATCATGGAAGTGTGTGAACGCATTGTGGTGCTTAATTTCGGTGAAAAAATCGCTCAAGGTAAGCCAGAGGAAATCCAGCGTGACTCTGCAGTCATTGAAGCTTATCTTGGTGGGGTGCATTGATGCTACATATTAAGAACCTAACAGCTGGTTATGGCAAAGTGAATGTTTTGCACGGCATAAGTTTTGATGTGAATGAGCGTGAATGTGTTGCACTTATCGGAGCAAATGGAGCTGGCAAAAGCACCACCTTGCGCTGCATCTGTGGTCTTAACGAAGTGCGCTCCGGTAGCATTGAATTCTTGGGCGAACGGTTGAATGGAATGAGCGGGCATGCCATTGTTCGCAAAGGCATCACCATGTGCCCTGAAGGCAGGCAAGTATTTGCGGAAATGTCCGTTGTCGAAAATTTAGAAATGGGCGCGCATATCCGCAACGATAACGAGCAAAAAAGTGATGTAGAAAAAATGCTCGATCTCTTTCCAGTTTTACGTCAACGCGCTAAGCAACGGGCCGGAACCCTTTCAGGCGGTGAACAAGAAATGTTGGCAATAGCGCGAGCTCTGATGGCAAAACCAAAACTTTGTATCTTCGATGAACCTTCGTTAGGTTTAGCTCCAAAAATTGTTGAAGAAGTAGAACAAATTTTGGCTCGTATCAAGGCAATGGGAACAACCATTGTTTTAGTTGAACAAAATGCCGCAATGGCATTGCGATTGGCAGATCGAGCTTATGTTTTGGAAGCGGGCGAAGTGGTGCTTCATGGCACAGGGCAAGAATTAAAAAATG
>RFYV01000013.1 GCA_009921265.1 Betaproteobacteria bacterium
TCGATGCTCTGGTTTCGCAGACCTGATTTACGCACGAATCTCGACCAAGCCTAATGCGCGTTTCAGATCGTGACTGGTCATGGGCTTAATGGGTATGTCATGAAAGCCTGCAGCCAAAATCAGCTTGCGTTCGTGTGACATGGCATGCGCGGTATAGGCAATCATTCGAATGTGATCATAAGACGAATTTTTTTGAGTGACGCACAAAAATCTGTTCCACTCATCATGGGCATGGATATATCACTTAACAGATATGTATAGGGTGACGCATCTATTTTTAAAAGATCCAAGACTTTTGAAAAATCTTCGAACTCGAGGACTTGATGTCCTAATGGCCTGAGTAATAGACCCGGAAGAATGCGATTGCTGCTCACATCGTTCAAGATAATAGTGTTTAAATGACTCATGAAATAACTTCTGTTTGAATGTGTCTGATGGAGATATAGAACAAACTCCCTCATAGGCCCGAAATGTCTACAGTACCGTGGGAAGTCCAACATCCCATTGATAGGCGTACGCAGATGATGGGAAAGATTTGTGAGGTAGTTAGCCATTTGCGTGCGATCGGCTAGGGCCTTTGCCACCTGATTTTTCAACTGATGGATTTTGATGTTCTGTCTCCAATAAATAGCGATGCACAGATACAAAGCAAAAACAAAACAAGACCAAATCTATATGTGAAACGCTAATTAAAACCGGCATCAGAATTTCTTTTAATATGAGGCAATAAAATATTAAATAAAAATTAATTTTTAAATATTAATAATTTAATTTAAATTAATTCAAAAGCTCCCAATCAATAGATAGTTTTTTGCTATCGAATTTTTGATGAATTCTGCATGTTTAGTGAGTATGTTTAGGAATTCCTCGGTTGGGACGATTTTTTTTTGATCGCTTATCGAGCCCGTGCTGTTCAAAGCGGATCAGCCCTTTTTTTTCGAAATCTCTTAATTTGTATCGCAGAGCACGCTCGCTAAACTCTTGGTTGTGATACAAAAATTTGAGTTGAGTACTTGTAATCGAGTCTGATTTAATGAATTGTTCGACCAGCGAAAAATAAAGGTGTCTCGCAGCTACTGAACCGCAGTGCTTTGCGTGAGCGATTTCCCATTCTTAGCTATTCACAATAAGTTCTAATAAACTCAAGACGCATTCATGCTTAACCACCATCAATCCTCCTCCTCTTTGGTTTGTTAAGCGAATATGCCTCTATTTCTAAGGTATTTGTATAAGTTAAGCAGGATACTAGGCAATAATTACCGATGTATCTTTTTTGAGATGCATGGACGCGCCGCATCTATAATCCAATTCAGATTGTCAAAAAATAATAATATGTCTACAACACACAAAGAAAAACTGTTTCATCACCTCAAAAGTGAGATTTATTGCCAGCTTGGCGTATCACCGATTCATGGAATTGGCGTTTTTGCTTTAAGGGACATTCCTAAAAACGCTCGACCACTATTGAGTTTTATCCCTAATCGTGATGTAGTCTTCACTCCCGATGAAATCAAAGTCCTTCCAGAAAAAGTAAAAACCCTCATCGATATGTTTTGCTATGTGGACGATGAATGCATTGAAGTACCACGCCAAGGACTCAACACTGTTCATTTGCAAATTTATCTCAACCATTCCAAAACGCCTAACTTGCAATTTGACGAAAAAAATAATCTCTTTGCACTCCGAAATATTGAAGACGGTGAAGAGTTAACGATTGACTACGATTTAGCCTTTCAAGAAGAGCACTTCTTCTAATTAACAAAATAAAAAAAGCCGCATTTTAAGGGCGGCTTTTGAATGGGCGATAGATCAATTAAAAATTAGAAACCTTCAAAGCAGGAGTGGGCCTGTAGATTTGATTGATTTCTTCGGGTTTAAAGTCCGTGTTGAGCGGCGATGTGGGGTCTAATGCCAGCGGATGCTCTGCATCGGTGAGTCCAATCGCATAGATGGGTTCATAGTCGGTCACAAAGAGTTCTTTGTAGTTGTAGTCACCAACAGGGCCTAGGTTGTAAAACCGATAGCCGTTTTTGTAGGCCCAACGACTTGCCAATAAACAAGCGTACATGCCTGGCGAGCGATTTTTATAGGCTCGGTTCCATTGACAGAAACTTCCATAGAGTTGGTTGTATTCAGGCAGCAAAATTGAGACGTCGGTCAGAACCAACTCACCAGCGCTGTCGTGAACCTTGAGGATCAGCACATCCAAGGTGCGCACATAGTCTACAAATCCAGCAACTTCGCGGTCATCGATGAAGTAGTTGGCGAAGTGCTCACCACCCATGGAAAACATGTCCTCCACGGTTAATTTATTGCCAGGAATGACTTCTTCGGTGTAGACAAAGTCTTTGTACTGTTTGTCGTATTCGCGAAACTTGCGTTCGCGCCGCTCGTGTGTCCAAAAACCTTCGGCTTGCGTGTCTACGAGGCCATATCGGTCGTTGATGGGTACGCCAAACTCGCTATCGGGCGGTAGAGCGTAAACAATAAAGGGCTTGGGTGCTTTTTCAAGCATCTCTTCGGTCACGCTGATGTACGGGCATAGCGCGTCCCACCGAGTCGTGTAGTAAAGAATGTCGTTGTGGAAACTCTTTACATAAAGGTTGTGTGCGGTCCAGGATTGATAGCCGACGTGTTTAACACGCGAAGGGTATCGATTCTGGGGTTGTGCCATTGATCTGTTTATTGCGCCATTCATTTTGATGATCTTTGAGTTATGGTTTGTGAAGGAAGCCTCTTTAATTCGAAGTAGTCCTTATCTACTTCGAAATTCCTTTGCAAGAAAGAAGGGTCTCTTTTTTCTAGCAAACGAATGGTTTTACTGACAACGGCCAGATGTTGGGATGCCTCACTGGTTTTAGATTCCAGTTGAGAGATGTATTCGGGCATGAGAGGGCAATCCGTGTCATAAAAGAAGGCACGTTTTTGCGGGTTGTATGAAAGAGGGTAGAGAGTGCAGCCGAAAGGTTTTTCATCGCCCAAGGTGCAACCGTTGGAGCCTAAGTGTTGGCAGTTACGATCCATGCAGACGGAACCCAAGCGAACTGTTTCTTCTTTGTTGAGAGTAACTTCTAGAGACGGGTATCCATCTTCAACATGACAACATTGTTTGCATATCGCGCAGTGGTCAAAGAGCACAAAACTTCCTTTGATCAGACTGGGGTAAGTGCATGTGTTTGAGATCCCAAAGTCGTGAATAAATCAGAAAAATATCCAAAAAAATTAACTGTAAGTCTCACAACCTAAAGCAATATTTCTGAATGGCTTGATTATTTGCCGTAATATCCTTTCGCGTCAAGTACTTAGTAAAGAAATTTTCACAAACTGCTTGAGGCTCCAAAACAGAGAAAAAGATATTTATTCCAACCAGTTACAGATATTTGTTCGGGCATCTTCGCAAGCATGCAATCTCGACATGCGTTAAATTAGCGACCATGAAGCTTTCTAAATGCATCGTTTTTTTTGGAATTTTTTTGAGTGCATGTGCAAGTCAGACCAGCACGACTTTGTCTTCACTCGATCCTAATCACCCCAGTTTCAATCAATCCGATTGCGTTGAGTTGCGTCGTCAATCATGGGTGCATCAAGACTTAAAGAACGTTTCTACTTTTGCAGGCCCCGCTCTCGTACTCGCGTTAGGACCACTTGCAGTGGTTCCTGTTTTGGCGGGCAGTGTAGGTGTCATCAGCGCGGACCATTCCAATGCTGCAAAAATTTCACAGGCCTGTGCAAACGTTTCTAAATCGACTTCTGAAGTCGTCGGCGGTGTGGTCAAGGACAGCTCAATTGGTATCGTGACCAAGGGATTAATACCTCTTCCAACACGCTAATTTTTTTTAAAAAGTGATGTAAATTTGCCACACTTGCATCGCTTCAATTGCACAAGCAAATGCCTGACGAAACGCTCAATCGTTTAAAAATCAGCGAGCTTCGGGCAGTTCAATTTTGATATCGAGGACTTCTAAATTGTCTTGTCGCTCTAAATTGACTTTAATGTCGTTGGGATTGATGTTGACGTATTTTGAAATAACGGCGACCAAATCTCTTTGCAATGCAGGCAAATAATCGGGTTCAGCCGCTGATCGACCCGAACGCTCATGGGCCAAAATAATTTGCAGTCTTTCCTTGGCGACGCTGGCCGTTTTTTTCTTCTCGCCCAATAAAAATGAAAGGATCGACATGCTCATTTCCTACCAAACAATCGTTGCAAGAGTCCCGCTTTGAGCGGCTCGGTAAAGCGCAAAGGTTTGTCTTCGCCACAAAAACGGTCGATGACATCTTTGTAGGCTTCAGCAACGTCGCTGTTTTCTAAATGAATGGCAGGAACGCCTTGATTGGATGCTTGCAGCACATCCTCAGATTCTGGAATCACACCGATGAGGGGGATGCGCAAAATATCTTGGATATCTTCAAGTGACAACATCTGTCCTTCTTGAACGCGATTGGGGTTGTAACGCGTAATGAGCAAATGCTCTTTAATGGGATCGCCCCCTTGAATGGCTCTTTGTGTTCGGCTGCCGAGCATGCCCAAAATGCGATCAGAGTCGCGAACAGAAGACACTTCGGGGTTGGTGACGATCAAGGCTTCATCTGCAAAGTGCATCGCCATTAAAGCGCCTGTTTCAATACCCGCGGGCGAATCGCAAACGATGTAATCGAAACCCATGCCGGACAGTTCGTTGAGAACGCGCTCGACGCCTTCTTGTTTGAGGGCTTCTTTGTCGCGCGTTTGGGAAGCGGCCAATACAAATAAATTTTCGGTGTGCTTGTCTTTAATCAACGCTTGGTTGAGCGTAGCTTCTGAATTGATGACGTTGACAAAGTCGTAGACCACCCGACGCTCGCATCCCATGATCAGATCGAGATTGCGCAAACCCACGTCAAAGTCAATCACGACGGTTTTAAAACCTTTGAGGGCCAAGCCTGAAGCAAAGCTGGCGCTGGTTGTTGTTTTACCAACGCCACCTTTTCCAGAAGTCACCACAACTATTTTTGCCATTTATTCAATTCCTTATTGTTGATTTATTGCTAAAGCGAGAGTTTACAGGGGCAGCATGACGAGTTTGTCGTCCTTTAAAAAAATTTGAGCGGGTTTGGAGCGCACGTTGTCTGGCAGACCTGTTTCTGATGTTTTATAAATGCCGGCGATTGAAATCAATTCGGCTTCTAAACTTTGAGTAAAAATGCGTGCGCTTGCATCACCTTTTGCGCCTGCAATGGCTTTTCCGCGAAGTGGCGCATAAATATGGATATGGCCATCTGACATCACTTCGGCGCCTGGGTTGACCATGGCCATCACAACCAAATCACGACCTCGTGCATAAACTTGCTGCCCTGATCGAAGCGGTTTATCAACCACCAATGCGCTTAATGCAGGCGCTGGGACTTCACGAATCACTTCTTTGACAACTTCTTGAATGATGGCTTTTTGTGCTGGAGCTTGAATGGTGCGAGCTTCGTTGGCGATAAAAAGTCCTGCAAGGGTGGCTGTAGCCAAATGACCTTCGTGAGAAGCCTTGACTGCAACAGGGTTCATTCGATAGCGTCTGAGTAACTGACAAAGTCCCTGTAAATCAATCGGCCCCGATTGGGTATCAAGTGGATTCAAATCAATGATGACAGCGTCGTTATCAAAGAAGTCGGGCGAATTGGCAAAACGCGTTTCTAGGCTGACTGACATTTCATTTAAATCAGCAGTTCTAACCAAAAACGACACCAAGGGTAGATTGGCGCTTTTGATTTCGAAGGGCAATGGGGCGTTTGAACTGGAGCTGATCGTCATTAGAAGAATACTTTCGGTCAAAATCGATTCACAAATCCGTGACTGTACACGCTTCAACGATCAAGACACTTAAGTTTTAATGTTTATTCTGGTGGACAATAGGTATAGAGGACCGCGAAATGGAACGCTATTTATTATTAGCCTATTTTTTATTTATATTGATCACGCTGCTGGTGCGAACGCGCATTGTGCAGGGCCCTTGGCTTTTTTTGTTTCGCGCTTTTTTTCCTAATTGGAAGTTCTACCATGCGGTGGGCTATGTGCCCCATCTTTGGATTCGCTATCAAACCGATGGTCACAGTTGGTTACCTTGGTCGCAGCATTACCCAAGAAAAAAACGCCAACTCAAAGATCTTTTTTTTAATCCCATTGGCAATATCCAATTGGCAAAACAAAATCTGGTCGATCACTGGTGTAATGATCTTGTTGCTGCCCAAGAAGTTCAACCTTTGAATCCTTTAGTGAGTCAACAATTGGTGGAGCGCATGGTGCGTTTGTGTGTTGCAAATGATCATCCATTGTATTTGGTGAGTCGATATCAGTTTCAATTGCGACTTGAAAAAACAGATGTGAATGGAAATATAGAAAGCCAAGTGGTGTTCACATCCGAGGGGTTATCTCCATGAACGCTTGGTTGCTGGTGCGAACCCTTGAGATTTTGTGCGCCTTGAGTTTGGTGATTCAATGCATTGAATATTTAAAGTTACAGAAACATACCCAAACCAAAGGTGTCTGGTCTTGGCCTGTTCAACGTGCGGATATTCCGTTGAGTAATCCACGCATCCTGAAATTTTTAGATTTTATTTTTTTAGACGATACGCACGAAAAACATTTGTTGTTGCGATTGCTTGTTGCTCTCTCGATGATATTGATGGGATCTCATTTACTCATTGCTGTGTTTTTATTTTTAAGCACCTTACTTTTATTGATTCGATGGAGGGGCGCATTCAATGGGGGCAGCGACTTCATGACCTTGGTCGTGTTGACGGGTTTGTTGATTGCGCATGTGGTGGCCATTTTCGCAGGTCCCGAAGTGGGGTGGTCTGCAGGACTTTGGTATATCGCCATTCATGCGATTTCTTCTTATTTCATGTCTGGTTGGGTCAAGCTAATTAATAAGCAGTGGCGTAACGGCCAAGCGCTGAGTATTTTTTTGGATAGTGGGCTTTATGGCCCTTTAAGTGCCCAAAGCATATTTAGGCGTCCTTTTATAGCTGTTTTATGTTCTTGGTCCTTTATTATTTGGGAGGCCTTATCGCCATTTGCACTGTTTAATCAGCAATGGGCTCTTATTTATTGTCTGATTGCCGGTATTTTTCACTTTTTGGTCTTTGTTTTCTTCGGTTTGAACCGATTCTTTTGGGCATGGGCGGCTGGTTTTCCAGCTATTGTGTTTTCTGCTGGTTGGCGGTGGTAGTTGTTTTATCTGCATAATGACAAAAAATGAGTTATAAAGTTTACAACGCATCGGGTTTCTGTTTAGAATGATTCCCGTTAAACCGCCCTCAGACTAACTAGAATACACCTCCCTGCTACAAAAAGCTCATTTCAGAAGCGGCAGGGGAATCTGAAACAAAAGGATTTTTTTCATGCAATTCATGTGGCTATCGGGTCCAACCGGAACGGTAAGAACATTTTCAATCACATTTCGCACGGTTGCGTCAGCAGCTACGGTGCTTGCTTTCGCTTTGATGTTTATAGGATTTTTATTGCACTTCGTGGGTTTCAAGATTGCGGTTGAATACAACCCCGATTTGGCGCGCAGTATTGGTGGCGTGACTTCAGAGGCCGAGCAAAGACGAATGGAAGCAACATACCGTGAAAATTTAGATCAACTGCGCATGTCTTTGCAGTCGACCATTAATGAAATTCGTCAGTTAGAAACCATGAAAAATCGTTTTATGGAAATGGCGACACCGACTGGACTGCGTGAAAAAATGTATCGCGGTCGTGATGAGAACAAAGGCGGACCTTTTATTGCGCCTCGTCCCTTCTCATCGGTTTTTCGTTTACCCCTTGATAAAGAGTTTGATCAATCTCAATCTGAATTCAAGCAAACCACAGAGGCCGTACAAGAACTTAAAGGTCGATGGACTGATCAACTTGATTGGTTGCTGGCATTACCCACAGGCATTCCTATTAACGGAGAGTTCAGGGTCAGTAGTGGTTTTGGAATTAGAAACGATCCGTTTACGGGTCATTTGGCCATGCACGAAGGTTTAGATTTCACTGCCTCAACTGGAACGCCTATTCTTGCGACAGCACCAGGCACCGTGACGCGTTCAGGCTGGGATCACGGCTATGGCAATGTGGTTGAGGTCGTTCATGCCGATGGTTTTGCAACGCGTTATGCGCACATGAGTGCACGCATCGTCAAAGAAGGCGATATCGTGACGCGTGGGGCCCAATTGGGCTTGGTGGGAAGCACAGGGCGCTCAACAGGGCCTCATTTGCATTACGAAGTCTTCAGACGAGACAGAGTCATTAATCCGATTCAAGTTTTGCCCTTAGGCGCTGGGTAAGTTCGGTCCTTTTTGGAATCCATATGTTTGAAAAACTTCGCGATAAATCAATAGCTGCAACGCAAGAGCGTTTTGACACCATCGTGGGTAAGACCACTCAAATTTATGGCCGCATGGTTTTGCTCGATAGCGTTCGCATCGATGGCAAGGTGGTGGGTAATATCGAGACCATCAAAGACAACAAAGTCACGGTTGCAATCGGTGCAACGGGTGAAGTTTCAGGCGACATCACGGCATATCGCGTGATGGTGGCAGGGAAGGTTGAAGGTAATATTTATGCTGCTGAGCGCGTTGAGTTCCACAAAGACTCTGTCGTTCATGGCGATATTTCATATGGCTCAATCGCGATTGAGCATGGTGCACGCTTATTAGGTTTGGTGATCCAAAATCCAGCAGGCACAAACAACTCAGCAGCAGAAGCCAATTCCGTCATACGTTCAGCACAAACGGGCAAGTCGGGTAGCTAACATTTAGGCGTCCTATGCAATATCAATCGCCAGCATGGTTTGATGCCATGTACAACAACCGTGCCATGGTGCCCGACTTCCCTGTTTATTTCGATCAGTGGTTGGCGCAATCTCAAAAAGCCAGACAAGAACTCCATTCGTTATTGGATGTTTCATATGGTTCCGGTCCACAAGAGACCTTGGATATTTTCCCATCCAAAATTCCCAATGCACCTGTAGTTGTTTTTATTCATGGTGGCTATTGGCGCTCATTGGATAAATCGGATCACTCATTTATTGCTCCTTCATTCGTAGAGGCGGGTGCTTGTGTTGTCGTTCCCAATTACGCACTTTGTCCCGATGTCACGATTCCTCAAATTGTGATGCAAATGGTCAAGGCCTTGATTTGGGTGTATCGCTATATTCATCATTGGGGGGGTGACCCCTCTCGCATTCATGTGCAAGGACATTCAGCTGGAGGACATCTAGCAGCCATGCTCATGGCCTGTCAATGGCGTTTGTGCGACGATCAATTACCCGATGATTTGGTTAAAACAGCTTTGTCAGTTTCTGGGCTTCATGAATTGCATTCAGTGATGCGAGCACCTTTTTTGCATTCAACTTTGAAACTCACCAATGAACATGTTTTGAAGGCAAGTCCTGCATGGATGCCAGCGCCCGCTCACGGAAAATTGATCGCAGTGGCAGGCGGATTAGAGAGTGATGAATTCAAAAGGCATTGTATTTTGATTCAACAAGCATGGGGAAAAGAGCGCGTGCCACAAACACAAATTTTGGACGGCATACATCACTTTAATATTGTGCAGGCTTATGCGGATGTGCGACATCCCTTGCATCAGTTGGCATTGGGTTTATTGGCTCGATAAGACGCTTTTAAAAGCCCTGTCGTCATGGCAGTACCGATGAGTATCAATACTGCGCTGGCAACGCTCCAAATGGTGAAGACTTCATCCAAGGCCACAACGCCTAACCATGTGGAACAAACAGGGATCAAGTAGGTGACGCTCAAAGCCTTGGTAGAGCCCAGCAAGTTAATCAGTCGAAAATATAAAACATAGGCAACGCCAGAGCAAAAAACACCAACCAGTAACAGCGCAGCAATGGTTTGATTGGAAGGCCAAAGATCGGGCCAATAGACGACGACAGGAATCAAGAGCAACAATGTGGCACCTATTTGACTGCCTGTAGCAGTTACTAACGCAGGAATGGATTGCAAATTGCGTTGTGTGTAACTTCCGCTGAGTGCATAACAACTGGTTGCAACCAAACAAGCCAATACCGCCCAACCTGTACCGCCCGCTTTGAATGAAATGCCACCAGGCATGCTGAGCGCCAAAAGAGTTGCTCCACCAAAACCCAAGATCAATCCCATGAGTCGCCACGCGCTTGGTTTTTCTTTGAGCCAAAGCCATGCAACCAATGCGCCAAATAAAGGAGTGGTTGCATTGAGCATCGATGAAAGCCCCGTGCTAATGGATAGGACCGCAAAGCTGTAGCAAACAAATGGAATGCCAGAATTAAGCGTGCCAACAAACAATATTTGGGGCAAATTATTTTTGAGCTGTAAAGATTTTTTTTGTTTCCACACAATCAGAAGTAAAAAAATACTTGCAATTGCGACGCGAAACCATGCTGTAGGAATAATGCCAATATCTTGAGCTGCTATTTTTAGAAAATAAAAAGAAGAGCCCCAGATGACGGCTAGTAATATAAATTCAGGCAACCATTTTTTCCAACGAATAGGTGATGTCAACACAAAACACCTTCACGCTGAAGTAGATCGGTTTTACGCCACAAACCACCTGCATAGCCTGTTAATTGTCCGTTTTGACCCATTACACGGTGGCAGGGCACAATTAATGAGATGGGATTTCGCCCCACAGCAGCGCCCACTGCACGCGAAGCATTAGGCATTTCAAGATGTTGCGCCAATTGCGAATAGGTGACGTATTTACCATAGGGTATTTGAATCAAAGCGTGCCAAACTTTTTGTTGAAAATCAGTACCCCAAATAAAATCAATTGGTATATCTAATTTTTTTTGACAATCATTAAAGTAGTGAGAGATTTTTGTGTGTGCTTGTACCAAGATGGGGTGGTGGTGATCCAGTGGCCATTGCTCAACATCAGGCAAGTGTTTTTGATCTTCAAACCACAGGCCCGACAAGCCTTTGGGACTGGCAACCATGGTGATGTTTCCTAAAGGGCTGTTGAAGTGACTCCGATGTAGGGAAATAGTTTGCATAGGTTTTGAATCAAAAAATACATCTTAACCAATAGTTATGAAAGTTGTGCGATAAACTCTTTAGAAGATTTTTTGGAGTTTTTCAATGCAAGTCAATTCATCTATTTTTAAAGCCTATGATATTCGTGGCGTCGTTCCATCGACGCTCAATCCTGATGTTGCTAAGGCTTTGGGCTTATCGTTTGGCACGCAAATTTTAGCGATGGGTGAAAAAGTGGTTGCTGTTGGGCGTGACGGGCGTTTGAGCGGGCCCGATTTGAGTCGTGCACTGATCGAAGGATTGGTATCTGCAGGAATTGAAGTGATTGATGTCGGTGTTGTCACGACACCGATGCTTTATTTTGCGGCTCACACCTTGTGTACCAGCGGGATTCAAATCACGGGCAGTCACAACCCCAAAGATTACAACGGCTTCAAAATGATCATGGCTGGTAAAGCCATTTATGGTGAGGACATTCAAGCGCTCAAGCGAATGATGATGGATGAAACTTGTGTGTTGAAGTCGGGCGGACAGGTGCGCAACATCGATATTTTTAAAGCTTACAAAGACCGCATTTTGGGTGATGTACGTCTATCACGACCGATCAAAGTTGTTGTTGATTGTGGCAATGGCGTTGCAGGTGCGACTGCGCCATCTATTTTTAAAGAACTCGGTTGCGAGGTGATTGAATTATTTAGCGAGGTCGATGGCAATTTTCCTAATCACCACCCCGATCCGAGCAAGCCAGAAAATTTGCTTGATCTCATTGATGCAATCAAAAAAAACGACGCAGAATTAGGCTTGGCATTTGACGGTGATGGGGATCGTTTGGGCATCGTCACGCGCGACGGGCAAACCATTTATCCTGATCGACAAATGATTTTGTTTTCGCAAGACGTGCTGTCTCGCGTGCCAGGTGGCGCCATTGTTTTTGACGTCAAGTGCTCTCAACAACTCGCGCCCGCTATTGAGCGCGCGGGTGGAAAAGCCGAGATGTACAAAACCGGGCACTCGCTCATCAAGGCGCGCATGAAAGAAATCAATTCGCCCTTGGGTGGTGAGATGAGCGGGCATATCTTTTTTAAAGAGCGTTGGTATGGTTTTGACGACGGCACTTATGCGGGTTGTCGATTGCTCGAAATTTTGACGCGCGCGCCTGATGCCAATCAAGTGTTGCTGGCGCTGCCCACTAGTCAATCGACGCCCGAACTCAATGTGCCTTGCAAAGAGGGCGAACCCCATCAAGTCACACACGATTTATTGTCGTTGGTTAAAAAAGAAGGCATGCCTTCACCTTCGTTCAATCCTGTTTTGTGCGATATGGATGGATTGCGCATGGATTGGGACGATGGATTTGGTTTGATACGCGCCTCCAACACCACACCTGTATTGGTGTTGCGTTTTGAAGGCCAAACACAGGCGGCACTCACGCGTATTGAAGCCGACATGATGGCCTTGCTTAAAAAAGTAAAGGCAGACGCCAAAATAGAAAAGGCCTCGCATTGAGGCCTTTTGAGGTGGCGTCTTTGGCTCTTTAATTCTCTAATAATTTATTAATGTTGTGCACATCATCTTCTTTGAGTGTGCCTGTTGATTGGCGTAGCTTAAGGTCGCCAACCAAGACATCATACCGAGCCTTCGCCAACTTGGCTTTTGTCTCAAACAATTGACTTTGAGAGTTGAGCACATCAATGTTGATACGAACCCCCACCGAATAGCCTAATTTGTTGGCATCGAGAGCACTTTGACTCGATTCTTCGGCTGCTTCAAATGCTTTAACCTGACCTAAGCCAGATTTGAGGTTGTAAAAATTGGATCTAACAGATTGTGAAACGGTTCTCTGTGCAGAATCATGATCAGCTCTTGCTTTATCAACTAAAGCCAAAGTTTCTTTAACTCTATTTTGAACAGAAAATCCGCTAAATAAAGGAACGTTCATAGTAACGCCAACAAAATAAGTTGTGTTTAATCCAGGCAAGTTCGCAGATGTCGCATCCGATCCAATAATACGATTCGAAAATCCAGTTGCGGTATATGTGCTGACAGTATTGGACGCTGTACTTGTTGAGCCAAGTGGATAATTTTTTGTATATCCACCATTCAGAAGTATGGATGGTAGGTGTCCAGTCTTAGCTCTTTCAATTTCCAAAAGTGCAATTTCAAGATCTAATTTTCTGGCTCTAATTTGTAGGCTTTTATCAAGCGCAAGATTGACCCAGTAATCTTCATTTCCTGAAAGATCAGGTAATGTGATCTTGGCTCGCATGGACTTAGGTTTGCTATTTTTAACGCCTACAAGTTGATCCAAAGCGCTAGATTTGATAATAAGATCATTTGTAGCAGAAATCTCTTGAGCAATGATCAGGTCGTATCTTGCTTGTGCTTCTTTGGAATCTGTAATGGTTGCAGTCCCAACTTCAAAATTTCTTTTTGCTGATGCCAATTGTTCTGCTACAGCAATCTTTTGAGTTTGAGCAAATCGTAAATTTTCACTTGAAGTTAAAACGTCAAAATAAGCTTGGCCAACCCTAACAATTAAATCTTGTTCGGTTGAAATTAATGTAATATTTGCAGAATCTAAATTTTTTTCAGCCTGTTGAATTTGAATGGTGTTGGCTGGCGTATAAATATTTTGTTGAAGTGTAACGCCAGCCTTTCTATCGGTGTTCATTCCGTCAATTGTATTTTGGGTCGTTGAATTTAAGTTGTAAGGCGTACCACCAAATAAACCAGTGTCCCTACCAGATGTGCTGGCATTAGTGGTTGATGTACTTTCAGTACTCGTTCTAGTGCCTGAGGTTTGTAAGGCAACTGTCGGCATAAAGGTAGCCTTTGCTTGATCTAACTTGGCCTGTGCTGCTGCATACTGCGCCCTTACTGCTTGATAGGTTGCATCATAATTTTTTGCCGCATCATAGAGCTGTGAAAGATTTTGTGCATGCAAAGGTGCAGAAAACGCAGTTGCAAAAAATACGGCGAGCGTCAGCGGCTTAAAACGTCTCATGGCTGTCCTTGGAATTATTAACTCAGAAGTCGAAATTTAAAAAGAAAACTGTGAATGCTCTTCAAAACCATGGAGTCTAGGTGCTAGGGTGTCCCAAAGCACTTTGTGATTCCATTGCTGGTCAGAGATTCGTTTAAAGAGTGTGGTTTGCATCACAGGTTCATCGCCCACAATCGCAATCAATTGCCCACCCACTTTAAGTTGCGACAAAAGTTTTTCGGGTACTTCGGCAACCGAGCCAGTGAGCACGATTGCGTCATAAGGTCCATCTTGTATGGATCCTTGGCTTCCGTCGCTCAACCGAATGTCAACATGATGGAAGCCTGCTTTTTTGAGATTGGATTTAGCGCGTTGTGCCAAATCGTCATGCTGCTCGAAAGAGATGACACGTTTACTTTTGGCGGCCAACAATGCGGTGAGGTAACCACTGCCTGTGCCGATTTCTAAAACTGTCTCGTTACCTTGAAGGTGTAAATCATGCATGAGGCGCGCGTCGATTCGAGGTGGCAACATGTATTCGTCGTGACCCAATGTAATTTCTGTGTCGCTATAAGCAATCGACGCCCACTGCGAGGGCACGAATAATTCGCGCTGAATGGAAGAAAGAATTTGTAAAACGCCAGTATCCAAGACTTGCCACGGGCGGATTTGTTGTTCCACCATGTTAAATCGGGCCTTTTCAAAATTCATGTGTTTCCCCGAGAGAGTCCATTTTTGTAAACTTCAAATTCTATCCTCCCGCACGAGCTTGTGCCAAAACCTAGGCACCACGACATTTTTGCTTGAGCCATTGGGCCAAATCGTCCAAATAACAGTACACAACAGGAACGACAACCAGCGTGAGTAAGGATGATGTGATCACCCCGCCAATGACCGCTTGTCCCATGGGCGCGCGTTGCTCGGATCCTTCGCTGAGCGCAAATGCCAAGGGAACCATGCCGAAGATCATCGCAAGCGTAGTCATCAAGATCGGGCGCAGGCGTACCTTGGCTGCCAACAAGAGCGCGTCGTGGCGGGAAAGCCCCTTTTGGAGGCTTCCGTCGGCATTGGCAAGACCCTCGCGAGCTCGAATTGCAAAGTCCACCAACAAAATAGCGTTTTTGGTGACCAAGCCCATTAGCATGACCACGCCAATGATTGAAAACATGGAAAGCGCAGAATTAAACATCAACAAAGCCAAGACGACACCGATGAAGGTGAGCGGCAAGGAAGTCATGAGCGCCATGGGTTGAAGAAAACTTTTGAATTGGCTGGCCAAAATCATATAAATGAAGATGATGGCCATCGCTAAAGATGAAAGCGCATAACCAAACGACTCTTGCATGTTTTTGGTGGAACCGCTGAATTGATAGCGATAACCGTCTGGCATCTTGTAGTTGTCCATGATGCGACGAATATCGTTGGAGATTTCTCCAACTGTCCGGTTGTAGGCGTTGGCATTGATCGCTACTTCGCGCGACATCTCACGTCGATTGATTTGATTGGGGCCTGTGCTTTCTTGAACTTCTGCAATTTGATTAAGTCGAACGATGCGCGAAGATCCATCGCTGGCTTGCCCCACTGTAAAAGGCAATCGCTCTAAATCTGCAAGTGTTTTTCTGGCGTCTGGATTAAGACGCACATTGACGTCGTAAGTTTGATCATTGCTTGATCGCCAATTGCCCACCACTTGACCTGCCACCAAGGTTCTGAGTTGTCCGGAAATTTGTGCAACACCCAATCCCAAATCGGAGGCGGCTTCTCGCTTGACTTTGATTTCAATCGTGGGTTTGTCGGGTTTAACGCTGGAATCCAAATCAACCAAGCCTGGTATTTGTTTGACTTGCGGCATGATTTGTTTGGCCATGCGTTCGAGTTCTTGTTGGTCAGGACCCATCAAAGAAAATTCAATTTGTTTGTTGCCACCCACGGGGTCAACCAAGCCCACGTGCGTCACCGTGATGCCAGGTATGGATAGCAATCGTTGTCGAAACACAGCCGACATTTCATCAACACTTCGCTTGCGTTGATTGCGGTCCACCATTCGTAAATACATGCTGCAATAGATTTTTCCGTTGGCACTTCCAGTGTTAATTGTTGACAGTGTGTAGCGTACTTCGGGCATTTCACGCAACACATTTTCAACTTGCTTGGCTTTGGATTCGGTGACTTCGAGCGATGAGCCAACAGGCGTGTAAAAACTGATGTAGGTTTCAGAAAAATCAGCTTTAGGAATAAATTCTGTACCGAGTAAAGGGACCATGACCACGCTGATGACAAAGACACTAATAGCGATGAATACGGTGGTGAGTCGATGGCCCAGTGACCATCGGAGGATTGATTGATAAACCTCGCCGAGTTGATCGGTGAGGGTCGCAAACCAATGCGTCACTTTGCCTATGCTTATGTCGTACCAGTTGCGAGAAGAATTTGATTGGCCGTGCGATTGAATGGATGGGTCGTGCCAGATGCTCGACAACATCGGGTCGAGTGTGAAGCTTACAAACATTGAAATTAAAACAGCGGCAACAATGGTGATTCCAAATTCATGAAAAAATTTACCAATGATTCCCGCCATAAAGCCGATGGGTAAAAAAACTGCAACGATCGATAGGGTGGTGGCCAACACGGCCAAACCAATTTCTTGCGTGCCATCCATCGCCGCCTGATAGGGTGATTTGCCCATCTGTACATGGCGCACAATATTTTCACGAACAACAATTGCATCATCGATCAAAAGGCCCACGCACAACGACAAGGCCATGAGCGTGACCATGTTGATGGTGAAGCCAAATAAATCCATAAATAAAAACGTGCCAATGATGGCGATGGGCAGAGTCAAACCCGTGATCACGGTGGAGCGCCATGAGTTGAGAAATAAAAACACAATGAGTATGGTAAGAAATGCGCCTTCAAATAAAGTTTGACGCACATTATTAACCGACACGCGAATGGGGCGAGAGCCATCAAAGATAGGTTGCAATTGAATACCCACGGGCAGATCAGCGCGCATTTCTTGAATGGTTTTATTGAGTCCGTCGATCACATCGATGGTGTTTTCATCTTGCGCTTTTTGTACGGTTAAGAGTAACGTGCGTTGACCGTTGTATAGAGCCATGTTCTCAATTTCTTGCGCGCCGTCTTTAACGGTTGCCACTTGCGACAAGCGAATCGAGGTACTTCCTTTTTTGGCCACTATGATCTCGCCAAAATCTTCGGGTCGCTCCATTCGTGCTTGTATTTGAACCACGCGATCTTGCGTGATTGAACGAATGGATCCCACAGGTAAATCTTGGTTTTCTGCTTTAACTGCATTGACGACTTGATCGGCACTCACCCCCAATGCGTTCATGGCTTGGGGATTGAGATACAAATTGACTTCTCGTTTGGTGCCGCCCACCAAAGTAACCGAACCCACACCGCGCACATTTTCTAAACGTTTTTTGAGTTTTTCGTCGGCCCAATTGGTCAGTTCAACCCCCGACATGGGCTTGGTTGCGTTTGATGTGGGTAAAACAGCGAGTGACCAAATTGAGCGGCTCGATGGATCGAATCGAATCACGCGGGACTCTTTGACTTCGGTACGCAAAAGATTTCTGATGCTGGCTACTTTTTCTCTCACGTCGTCAGCGGCTTTGCGTCCTTCAATGTGAAGTTGAAATTCCAAGACGACGATGGATTGACCTTCATAACTGCGCGAGGTGAGTGCGTTGATGCCTGCAATCGAGTTAACGGCTTCTTCGATTTTTTTGCTGACTTCACTCTCGACAATTTCGGGAGCAGCACCTGGGTATTCGGTAATCACAACAACGACAGGAAAATCGATGTTGGGAAATTGATCAATTTTGAGGCGTTGATAAGAAAACAAACCCAGCACCACAAAGGCCATCATGACCATGGTGGCAAAAACCGGATTTTTGAGACTGACTTGAGTGAACCACATGGTTTGTTATTTGACCGTTTTAATGATGACGTCCAAGCCTTCACGCAAGGACCCCAATTCACCTTTGATGACAATGCTTTGATCACTCAGGCCTTGCACAATCACCCAAGGCTCGGCGTTGATGTCTTGTGAGAGTTGACCACGTTGAAGCATCACGACATTTTTATGCGCGACCTTTCCTTTCTCAACGATTTGCACATAGGGTTGGGGTTTGTCGGTTCTGATTGCGTTTAAAGGTAATGCCAATGATTGCAGTTGACCAGTCGCAATTTGTCCCTGTACAAACAGGCCTTGTCGCAAGCCAGATGTTTGTGTGATTTGCAAATACACCAATACGCTTCGACTGCCCGCTTGCAAACTGGGGTTGATGCGTTGTACTTTGGCTTGTACAGGTTTTTCGTAACCTTCAATACTCAGTTGCCCTGTTTGACCCACGCGCACTTGACTCGCATCGCTGGGAGAAAGTGCAACTTCAACCTCCATTTGGCTCACATCGACCAGTTCAATGATGCGCGAATCAATCGCTGCACGCTCACCCGGTTGAACCAATCGAGCGGAGACTTGACCTGATATCGGCGCTTTTAAAAAAGTGTCTTCGAGAGATTTGCGAGCAACATCAGCTGCGGCTTGTGCCGCATTAAAGGTGGCTTGAGCGCCAGCCAGTGTGGCGGAAGAGGTATCGAGTGCTGTTTTAGAAATAAAGCCTTGATCGACCAATGCTTTGTTGTTGTCGAATTGTCTTTTTGCAATATCAATTTGTGATCGCGCGGAATCGGCTTGTTGTTCGGCTTGAACCAATTTTTGTTGAAACTCACGCGGATCGATTTGTGCTAGAACGTCTCCTTTATTAACTCGGTCGCCTTCACGAACACGCAATTGAATCACTTCGCCTGCAACGCGCGCTTTAACGATGGCCGTATTCACAGCTCTGAGGGTTCCAGAAACGGGTAGATCAATCGTTAAAGTTTGATTTTTTAAAATCAAAGTGTCGTTTGAAAACAGATCAATGATTTGCGAAATTTGTGAGCTTTTATCTAACTCATTTTTTTGTTGTGAACGATTCGACACAATGCGCGCAACACCTGCGAGCAGTCCCAGAATAACGACAATTAAAAGAATCCAACGAACGCGAACTTTCAATCTCAACTCCCTTGTATTGGCTTTTTCACAAGCCCGTTGATCAATAAATCCATGTGATTGTGTATGAATTTTTTGGGGTCAATTTGCGCATCAGGTAACGTGCACGAAAAAGAATGCTTCCACATGGTTAAAAACATAATGACTGAGATGACGCTGTAGATGGTGAGAGGCAATGGAACCGATCTAAATTCTCCACGATCGATGCCTCTTTGAAAAATGCGCACAAATAATTCGTTCCCGGGTTTGATGACCTCTTGGGTGTAAAAACTCTTGATTCCATGTGGGAAAGTGGTCAGCTATGTTTTTTCTTACAACCGCTTCAAACAATTCTTGCTTGCTTTGAAAATATAAAAACAAGGTGCCTTTGGATACACCTGCATGCGCGGCAACTTCTTCGACCTTGGTTGCGGCATATCCTTTTTCGACAAACAATTCGAGTGCAGCATCGAGCAATTCACCAGGTCTCGCGTCTTTGCGACGCTCCCTTTTGTGACTCGCTAAATGTGAATCAATGTTTTCTAGTATAGGCATGAGTAGACTAATGACTGTTGGGTTATTAATGTAATCTATTCTGAGATGTCATCAAAATTTTGGAGTTTAGATATAGAACTTTTGAAGATTAAAAAGAACCTTTAAGTATTCAAATGACGAGTGAAGCCATGAAAGCTAAAATCAACAGATGAATAATTCAAAAATTACCTTGGGCGGTGGATGTTTTTGGTGCTTAGAGGCCGTTTTCAAGCAGGTCAAAGGCGTTATTGATGTGACGTCGGGCTATTGCAATGGTCATGTGATCAATCCAAGCTATGAGCAAGTATGTGATGGCAATACAGGTCATGTGGAGGTGGTTGAACTCGTTTACAGCCCCCAGATCATTCACTTGCAAGATTTATTGTTGATATTTTTTACAATCCATGACCCCACAACACTCAATCGCCAAGGCAATGATGTGGGGACACAATACAGAAGCGGCATCTATGCCCACGATGCGCAAGATTTGATGGTTATCAAAGAAGTCATTCGTGATTTGGTTGCTCAAAAAATATACAAAAATCCTTGGGTTACCGAAGTCGTGATGCGTGACAACTACACTGACGCTGAAGACTACCACCAAGATTATTTTGAACACAACCCCAACCAAGGCTATTGCTCATTTGTCGTTGCACCGAAAGTCCAAAAATTTAAAAAATATTTGGGCCAATGGTGGAAAGACTGATCAATGCCCACGATTTTTAGTTCTCTATTACCCGTTGTTATTTTAATTTCTGTCGGTATTTTTGCAGGACAACGCAAATGGGTCAGTCCATCGGGTGCCAAAGAATTGGCCGAGTTGGCGTTTATGGTTTTAACGCCCGCTTTGTTGTTCAGAACCATGAGTCAAGTGAACATCGATGACTTGGATATAGCGCCCGTGGCTTTGTATTTTGGCGTAGCAATTGTTTTGTTTTTTTTATTGCTTTTTATTCAAGGCGTAAACCGAAAATCTGTTGTGCTTTCTTTGGCGGCTACGTTTAGTAATACGGTGATGATTGGTATTCCATTGGTGAGTTTAGCCTTTGGTCCTGCGGGTTTGGTGTACTTGCTCACGCTGATTTCAATGCACGTGTTGATTTTATTAACCATTGCAACCGTTGTTTTGGAATTCACGGCGATGAAAGAGGAGATCGCAACGACGGGCCAATCGGGCTTCACTGTTTCAAAGATTTTTCAAGTGATTCGCAATTCACTCTTGCATCCCATACCTTTACCTATTTTGGTGGGTTTGTTTTTTTCTTACATGGAATGGCAAATTCCTCAAGTGTTGGATCAACCCATTGCTTGGATGGGCAGTGCGTTCGCACCTTTGGCTTTGTTGATGGTTGGAATTTCATTGCATGGCGTGTTGGTTGGATTTCAAAAATCAAACCATGGCCATCAAGGCGGTGATCAATTGATATTGCGTTCAGCGATTTGGGTTGCAGTCCTTAAAAATTTAGTTCATCCACTTTTGGTCTTGCTAGTTGGGTATTTTTTAAATCTGCAAGATTTGGCTTTTTCGGTCATGGTGTTGGCCGCTGCAATGCCCGTTGGTGCCAATGTGTTTATGTTTTCTCAGCGATACAAAGTTGCACAAGAAGAGATCACGATGGGCGTGATGCTCACGACGTTAAGCGCACTGATTACCTTGCCCTTGATCATGGGGTTACTCACATGGGTACAGTCGCTACCCTGAGACATTAAGGCGCTAAGCGTTCGCGCAACCAATCGGTGTTTGTTTTTTTGTAACGCAATCGATCGTGCAGTCTACTTTTTCTTCCCTGCCAAAATTCCCATTGATCGGGGATGAGGCGGTAGCCACCCCAATGCGGTGGGCGCGGCGGTTGTAATAAAAACTGAGCGCCATATTTGGCAGCTTGTGTCACGAGCACGGTACGCGAATCGATTACTTCGCTTTGCGGACTGGCCCAAGCTCCAATTCGCGAGTCTAAGGGGCGACTGCTGTAATAAGCGTCGCTTTGCGCGTCTTCTACTTTTTCAACACGGCCTTCAATGCGGACCACTCGCTCTAATTCGACCCAATGAAATTGCAAACTTGCAAAAGGATTTCCCGCCAATTCTTTTCCTTTGCGACTTTTGTAGTTGGTGTACCAACAAAGGCCTTTGCCGTCATAGCCTTTGAGTAACACAATGCGCGTGCTGGGGCGTAAATTGCTGCCAACGGTTGCTAATGTCATGGCATTGGGTTCGGGAATTTGACTGGCGATGGCTTCTTGTAGCCATTGATCAAATTGTTGGAGTGGATTGGCTTGCGATGCGTTTTCATCTAAGGCCGCGCGTTCATAGCTTTTGCGCATATCAGCGATGTTATTCATGGTGTGTGTATCTATTGGGTTGAACGTTTTAACAATTGGGCTAATACATGATCTTTAATACCGAGTTCTTGTAGGCATTGCAGGGTTTGTTGTGCGTAGTCTAAGGTATGTCCAAATCTTCCGCCTACGCGGTCGGCCATGATGCGCCGATAAGCGGTGTCACTGAGAACGCCTGTGTAATTGGGGCTTGATTTGGGTAATGTAAATGCAAGAGCTTGAACCGCGCCTTGGCTCGTTTGACATTGGATCCATTTGGGTTGATAAACACCGGTTGGCATTTCGCGTTCCCATAACTGTTGGAGAATTTGTTGTTGTTGTCCTGCAGGTGCTTTGATCGCCATCCCTAAGCAACTACCGCCTTGAATAAGGGCAAATACCAAGCCTGGTTTTTCGGGAGTGCCGCGATTGACGCGACTCCACATTTGTAAAGCGCGATGCCAACCGTGAACGCGCGCTAATCGACTCTCGGTGACTTCAAATTCAGGGCGCCAAATGAGTGAGGCGTAAGCAAAAATCCACAAGTCTTTTTGTTGTCGACTTGTATCGAGTATTTGTTGAAATAAAAGTTGTTTTTGATCGGGGATCAAAGCTATTGTCGTTGGATCAATTCAATTTTGTAGCCGTCGGGGTCTACCACAAAAGCAATCACTGTGTTGCCACCTTTGACGGGGCCTGCTTCTCGAGTGATTGCTCCACCAGAGGCGCGAATTTTTTCGCATGAAGCGTAAACATCGCTCACACCCAAAGCAATATGACCGAAGGCCGTACCGATTTCATAATGGTCGACTCCGTGGTTGTAGGTGAGTTCAATTTCTGCATGGTCGGGGTTGCTGCCATAGCCCACAAATGCCAATGAATATTTTTGATCGGGTCTGTCCGTTGTGCGAAGCAATTGCATGCCCAACACTTGGGTATAAAAATCGATGGATCGTTGAAGATTGCCAACGCGAAGCATGGTGTGAAGGAGTCTCATTTTTTTTCCATTTTAGGCATATCAAAAACCAAACACGTGGATGTGGCATGTGCATACAGCGTACCGTCAGACCCGACCAAACGCGCCTGCGCAGTGGCCAATTGACGGCCGCAATGAACGACCTCGCCAATCGCACGAACACGTTTAACTTTTGTCGTAATGGCCTTGACCATATTGACGCTCAGTTCTGCCGTCGTGTAAGCACGACAGATGGGCATCATGGTGTGAACAGCGCAACCCATGGCTGAATCGAGTAAGGTTGCAAACCATCCACCATGAATCGTACCCATAGGGTTGTAAAAACTTTCTTGCGGTGTTCCTTGAAATACCACGTATCCTTGTTTCACATGCATCATTAAAAAATCAAGGGGCTGGGTAATGTTGGGCGGTGGAGTATTTCCTGCAAACATATCTTCAATCAATTGAAGTCCAGTTTTACTCATCACATCTGCCATGTCGGCCAAGCCAGGTGTAATCATGCGTGCGCGAATATTTTTTTCTTCATCGATCCATTGTTGTAACACTTGTTCGGCATCTGTCATTTGAGTCATCGCAGTGAGCCCCATGTTTGCGCAAATGCTTGTGCTTGTCGACCCACCTCATTGCCGCTCATGCCAGGCTTATATAGCGATGTACCGATGCCAAAACCACTCGCACCTGCGGCTTTGTAATCTTTCATGTTGTTGAGTGAAATGCCGCCTACCGGAAACAGAATCGATTCTTTAGGTAAAACGGCGCGCAATGCTTTGATCACAGCTGGCGGCATCATTTCTGCAGGAAATAATTTGAGTGCATCAGCACCAGCGTCTAATGCAGCAAACGCTTCGCTCGGTGTTGCAACACCAGGAATACAAATCATGCCCATTGATTTGGCTAAGCGCACCACATCTGCATTGAAATGAGGACTCACAATGAGTCGTCCACCTGCTTGATGCACATCTTTGACATGTTGAGTGGTGAGTACCGTTCCAGCACCAATCAACGCATCGGGTAGATTTTTTTGCATATGATGAATGCTGGTGTAAGGGTCGGGTGAATTAAGGGGTACTTCAAGAATGCGCCAATGCGCGTCATACAAGGCTTGTCCCACAGAGGCGATCTCAGTGGGCGAGATGCCGCGCAAAACGGCAACCAGTGGCAAGTCGTGGCAGGCTTGAGCGAAAAGGGTTTGGAGTGGGGTTGTCATGAGATGGATTGTGCAACAGTTGAAAGGCCTGCCCAAGTCGCTTGGTTGCCAATGCAGGTGACAGCACAACCCAGATGTTGAAGTGCGCGTTGATAGCGGGTTTGCAATTGATCAGAGGCAATCACAACCAATGATTGACTTGGTTTGAGGTGTTGTGCGCGAATTTCTTCGCCAATCACAAGGCCTGATAAATAGCTAAGCAAAAAGGCGTCGTCGTTTCTTTGAAGCAATGAAAGCGTACGTGTTGAAAAAGCGGTATGCAACAAACTGTGTTGTTGCAAACTCAAAGCCACGCCTTGGTCAAATCCTGTGTCATTCCAATTGCTTGGGCTATCAAGTGTTGGCAACGTTCTTGACAAAATTGTGTATGAGCGCAATGCAGCAAACACTTCACCCGTCATGAAGGTTTCAAAATGCATGATGCGCCCTTTGTCGACACGCACCCATTTGCTGTGCGTACCAGGCAAGACAATCGTTGCGTCTTGCAGTTGAAGCAATTGCAATGCACCAAAAATTTGTACTTCTTCTCCGCGCATCACGTCCGGTGCATGCGCGTGTTCACAAACCAAACCTGGCACGATGGCAATTTTTTGAGGTTCGATCCAGAGCAAGTGTTGTTCAATGTCTTTTGCATTGGCGGGACATGGGCAGTAGGGCGCAAGGGCCCAGCCTTGTGTGCTACCCGCCATGCCGCTGATAAGTACGCGTGTATCGTCTTGCAGCCAGTCGGCGCAAAGATTTTGAAGTGTTTGCTTGAATCCACCTGAAGGCACGCGCATGATGCCTTGGTCGTTGGATCGTTCTTCAATCACCTTTTGGTTTTCAAACCGTGCGACACGCAGGGAACTTGTGCCCCAATCAACACCAATCCAATATTTACTGCTCATGGACTGGATTGTAAAGTCAGAATTATTCTTTGACGGCGCCCGTCATGCCCGACACATAATGCTCGACAAAGAATGAATAAAGCACCGCAACGGGCAACGAGCCGAATAATGCGCCAGCCATTAATGAGCCCCAGTGGTACACGTCGCCCTCGACCAATTCGGTCACAACGCCCACAGGTACGGTTTTGACTTCTGACGAAGACACGAAGGTGAGTGCGTAAATAAATTCATTCCAAGAAAGTGTGAATGCAAAAATACCAGCGGATATCAACCCAGGTACTGATAAAGGCAAAATAATTTGCCAAAGAATTTCAAAGCGCGTTGCGCCATCAATCAGGGCGCACTCTTCTAACTCATAGGGGATTGAGCGAAAGTACCCCATGAGCAACCACGTACAAAATGGAATTAAAAAAGTAGGGTAGGTGAGTATCAATGCCCAGCGCGTATCAAACAAACCGAGTTGAAAAACAATGGCGGCCAAGGGGATGAACAAAATAGAGGGTGGAATCAAGTAAGCTAAAAAAATCGACAAGCCAACTTGGCGCGAACCTTTGAAGCGCAATCGCTCGATCGCGTAGGCAGCAAAGACAGAGCACAGCAAGGAAACAAAAGTGGCAATCACTGAAATAAAAACTGTGTTCCACAACCACTCGGGATATGCCGTGTTAAACAATAACTTTTCGAAGTGAGCAAGAGTGGGTTTAATGATCCAAAAAGGATTGCCGTCGCGTGATAGCAATTCACCATTGGGCTTGAAAGCAGTAATCACCATCCAATAAAAAGGAAACAGCAACACAAAAACAAAAATAGCCAGCGGAACATAAATGGTGATTGCTTTGTCTTTGACGGTGTCCAAATAGCCCATGCCTTGTGTGCCGTCGTCTACATTGGTCATGTTATTGGTTTTATCGTTCATTGATCGTGCCCTCCTTGTTGCCATGCGCGGCGTTGAAGACCGAAGTAACTGAACAAAATAGCGGCTAACAAAAATGGGACCATGGCAATTGCAATGGCAGCACCTTCACCCAATGCGCCCCCCGAGATTGCTCGTTGAAAGGAGAGCGTTGCCATCAAGTGCGTGGCGTTCAGTGGGCCGCCGCGTGTGATCACATAAATCAATTGAAAATCGGTGAAGGTAAATAAAACAGAAAAAGTCATCACCACGGCGATGATGGGTGTGAGTAAAGGTAATGTAATATGACGGAAACCCTGCCAATTGCTTGCGCCATCGATCGCAGCAGCTTCGTAAAGCGATGGAGAAATTGTTTGCAATCCAGCCAGCAATGTGATGGCAACAAAAGGCACACCACGCCAAATATTAGCGGCAATTACAGAAAATCTGGCGTTCCAAGGCTCACCTAAAAAATCAATGTAGGTATCGATTAAACCCATCTTAACCAAGGTCCAACTGATGATAGAAAATTGCGAATCGTAAATCCACCAAAATGCAATTGCAGATAAAGCGGTAGGAACGATGTAGGGCAACAAAATAACGGATCTAAAAAATGTTTTAAATGGAATGCGCTCATTGAGCAAAATAGCCAACCACAGTCCTAAAAAAAACTTAAATACGCTGGCAATGAACGTGTAAAAAAGTGTATTGAATAATGCAAGACGCGTAACCGCATCATCTAATAAAAATTCATAATTTTCTAAACCCACCCATACACCTTCGCGCCCCACTTTGGTGTCGGTAAATCCGAGCCAAATGCCAAGCCCCAAGGGATAGGTTAAAAATAACAACAGCAGCACTGCCGCAGGCAACATGAAAAGTAAGCCCAAAGCATTGCGGTTATTTTGTAATTTTTGAAACATCGAAAGTAAATCTATTTAAAAATTATTCGCAACACCCGCGAAGTGCGGGTGTTTGAATCAACAATGAGCGAGATTAGACCTTGTAGTAACGCTCAGCACGTTTTTGTGCGCGCTCTGCAGCTTCCTTAGGTGTTTTGGAGCCCGATGCGGCCTCAGCCACCATATTGGTCACGATGAAGTCGGCCAACGCGCCTGCAGATGCATACCCCAACTTGCCAGCGTAACCTGCAGGACGCAGGTTTTTGACTGAGTCGCGATAAGGCATGTGCTTGGGGTCCACTGTCCAAATTGAATTTTTCTCGTATGCGCGCAATGGTTGTGCAACGTATCCGCCACCGCCTTGCAACCATGGACCAAATTGTTCTTCTTCCATCATGAAACGGATGAACTCTTTGGCGGCCTTGGGATATTTGGTGTACTTCATAATCATTTGATTGAAGAATAAGTGATATTCGGTGGGTACACCGACGGGTCCAACAGGGAAAACCGCGTGGTTGATGTCAGAAGCCATCTCTTTGACTTTGGCGTCGGGTGAGTTTTTGGCCGCGTAGTAAATAGAAATACCATTGTTGGTCAAACTGATTTGTCCATCCAAGAATGCTTTGTTGTTGTTGGGGTCAAGCCATGACAATGTGCCAGGAATGAATGTGGCGTACAACTCTTTGGCGTATTCCAATGCTTTGATGGTCTCTGGGCTATCAATGACCACCTTGTTATTTTTGTCAACAATGGACCCACCAAATGCCCATAACAACCAATGCGTCCAGCCACTGTCGCCCGTTGCATTGCCCAAAGCCAAGCCGCCTGGTGTGCCTTTTTCTTTGAGTGCTTTGAATAACTTTAAGAAGCCATCGGTGTCTTTGGGGAAGGTGTTAAAACCTGCAGCCTTCATGTGGCTCTCGCGATAAACCATGAGTGAACCTGATGCGCCTAATGGCACGCCAATCCAATTTTTACCGTTGGGTTTGAGGTAGGGCAAACAGGAGTCATACCAGCCACCATATTTTTTACCCAAGTAGTCGCACAAGTCGGTAACGTCTAATAATTTGTCTGGATACAAATTGGCGTCATCGTTAGTCGACAAAATAATGTCAGGACCTGCACCCGTATTAGCAGCAACAGCGGCTTTGGGTCGAACGTCTTCCCAACCTTCGTTGTCAACGCGCACTTCAATGCCTGTTTTTTCTGTGAATTTTTTGACATTGATCATGTAGCTGTCAATGTCACCTTGCACAAAACGACTCCAACGAAGAACGCGCAATTTGGCGCCTTTTTCGGGGGCATTGTTCCATTGCGCTTGCGCCTCGGTGGTCCAAATCATGGGCGTTGCTGCAACGGTGGTTGCCGCAACAGATGAGCCTTCCAAAAATTTACGTCTTGTGAAATCGGTCATGCGAGTCTCCTGTTGAAAAAAATCAAACTGTTTTTAGTGGTTAAAAAAATCAAGCAGCCAATCGTTGTCCGCTTTGAGCATCGAACAAGTGAGCGCGGGTTGCGTCGGGCTTGAGTCGAATCGAAGTGCCAGGTCTGAAATCATGGCGTTCACGGAAAACGCTCGTCACTTCAACGCCTGCAATTTTTGTAAAAACTTGTGTGTCTGCACCTGTGGGTTCAACGACGATCACGTCGGTGTTAACGCCATCGTTGCCACTGGTTAAATCAATGTGTTCGGGACGCGTGCCATACACAACCGATTGACCCTCGTTGGCACGCGCTTGTGTGGGCATGGGTAGAGTGGCGCCGCCTTGGAGTTGAACTTGGCCATTGCGAACAACGCCTGGTAAAAAATTCATTGATGGTGAACCAATAAATCCTGCAACAAATTGATTGGCAGGAAAATCATACAGCTGCAAAGGCGTGCCGATTTGTTCGACCACACCGTCACGCATCACCACAATTTTGTCAGCCATGGTCATGGCTTCAATTTGATCGTGAGTCACATAAATAGAAGTTGTTTTGAGGCGCTGATGCAACTCTTTAATTTCGGTGCGCATCGCAACGCGTAATTTGGCATCCAAGTTGGACAGGGGTTCATCAAATAAAAATACTTGAGGATCACGCACAATGGCGCGCCCCATCGCAACGCGTTGACGTTGTCCACCCGAGAGTTGACGTGGGTAGCGATCAAGCAACACGCCCAAGCCCAAAATATCTGCGGCTTTGCCTACTTGTTTTTCGATTGTTGCTTTGTCCATTTTGGCCAGCATCAAAGAAAACGCCATGTTGTCGCGCACCGTCATGTGCGGATACAAAGCATAGTTTTGAAACACCATGGCAATGTCGCGCTCTTTGGGTGGCATGTTGTTAACAACTTTGGTGCCAATTGAAATTTCACCGCCCGAAATTTCTTCGAGCCCCGCAATCATGCGCAACAAGGTGGATTTGCCGCAACCCGAGGGTCCAACCAATACACAAAACTCACCAAATACTTATGAACTGCCCCGATCGTGACCGATGCCATGGATACACCTTTCTGGATCTGTCATCGCAAACTGCGACTTCAAAAAAATGACGAGAATGAACTACCCCGCTTAAATTTCAGGGCAACATATAAGTTAGCCCCCTACTAGGGTAACGTCTATCAGGACTTACCCGTTAATTGAGCTAAAGTCGGCACTTGTTAATCCCTCAATTTCAAAAGGTGTATTCATGAAATTACTCATCACAGGTGGCGCAGGCTTTGTGGGTTCGCGTTTGGCACGCACCATACTCGCTAAAGGACAACTCAATGGCAAACCGATTGACAGCATCGTTTTGGCCGATCAATTCCCTGCTCAACCCGATTTGGCAAACAACAAAAAAGTAACGGTGATGACAGGACCCTTGCTGACTCAATGTGCTGATTTTGCAAAAATCAAATGGGATGGTGTGTTCCATTTGGCCTCAGCTGTATCGGGTGAGTGCGAAGCCGATTTTGATTTGGGCATGCGATCTAATTTAGAAAGCACGCGTGCATTGCTGGAGGCATTGCGCAGTGCAGGAAATATTCCGCGTTTGTTTTTTTCAAGCTCTGTGGCTGTTTTTGGCCCCGACCCCGCGCATGCATTTCCGCATATCGTGACAGACACCACATTGCCTGCACCGCAAACATCGTATGGTTCGCAAAAATTAATGTGTGAGCATTTGATTGCAGACTACACACGCAAAGGTTTTATCGATGGTCGCAGTGCACGTTTGATGACAGTGACTGTGCGTCCTGGCAAGCCTAATGGTGCAGCGTCGTCGTTCTTTAGTGGCATTATTCGTGAACCCTTGGCGGGTGAAGTTTCAATTTGTCCAGTTGATGACACGGTGGCGCATCCCATTGCTTCCCCAAGTAAAACAGTAGAAGGATTAATCCGCGTGTTTGAAGCATCGCGCGACGAATATGTGGGACGCAGTGCGCTTAACTTGCCAGCGCTTAATGTAACGGTTGCTCAAATGTTGAAAGCCTTGGAAGACGTTGCAGGACCCAAGGTGAGAGCGCTTGTTCAATTTAAAAAAGACGCGCGCATTGCGGGGATTGTTGACAACTGGCCACGCGGTGCAACAGGAGACCGTGCCAAGGCTTTGGGCTTGGTGCCCGACACCGACTTCAAAGATGTGATCAGACAATACATCGCCGATTGTCAAGCCGCTGGCTTGCAATCGACGGCGCTCAAAGGTTTGAATCAATGATTATCGCGAGGCACAAACGCGCCACGTTTGCCTTTTAGAAAATCTAAATCAACCCCTTCATCGGCTTGCAAAACATGATCGGTGTAAAGCTTCCAATAACCTGATGTGAGTTTGGGCTCAGGCGCTTTCCAATGGCTTAAACGCTTGGCCAATTCTTCATCGCTGATGTGCAAATGTAACTTGCGCTCGGGCACATTGAGCTCAATCATGTCGCCGTTTTGAACAACAGCCAAGGGGCCGCCCGCTGCTGCTTCAGGCGCTGTGTGCAAAACCACGGTGCCATAAGCCGTGCCACTCATGCGCGCGTCGCTGATGCGCACCATGTCAGTGATACCTTTGCGTAAAACTTTGGGTGGTAGTGGCATGTTGCCCACCTCGGCCATTCCTGGATAGCCTTTGGGTCCGCAATTTTTTAAAACCAAAATGCAGTTTTCATCGACATCTAAATTTTCATCGTCAATGCGCGTGTGAAAATCTTCGATGTTTTCAAACACCACTGCGCGTCCTTTGTGAACCATTAATGAGGGCGTTGCCGCACTGGGTTTGATCACTGCACCACGTGGCGCTAAATTGCCACGCAACACTGCAATACCTGCTTTGTCTTTAAAAGGTTGTTTAAAAGATTTGATCACGCGCGGATCATAATTTTTAGCATCGGCTAAATTTTCTTTCACGGTTTGTCCGCTAGCAGTGACGATGTCGGTGTGCAAAAGATGCTCGATCTCTTTCATCACTGCAGGCAGACCACCTGCATAACAAAAATCTTCCATCAAATGTTCACCCGATGGTTGTAAGTTGACCAGGCATGGCAAGTCACTGGCTAAGCGATCAAAATCTTCGAGTTTGAGTTGAATGCCCAATCGTCCTGCCATCGCAATCAAGTGAATCACCGCATTGGTTGAACCCCCAATAGCGGCCAATGTTTTGATTGCATTTTCAAATGCTTGGATGGTGAGAATGTCAGAGAGTTTTTGATCGTGATGCACCATGTCTACAATGCGTCGACCCGCCATACGCGCTAACACATTGCGTCTGCCGTCAACAGCAGGATACGCTGCGTTGCCAGGCAAGCCCACACCCAAGGCTTCGACCATACTCGCCATGGTGGAGGCTGTTCCCATGGTCATGCAATGACCGTGGCTGCGATGCATGCAACTTTCTGCTTCAAAAAAATCTTGTAATTTGAGTGTGCCCGCGCGGACTTGTTCACTCATGCTCCACACTCCCGTGCCAGATCCTAATTCTTGACCGCGCCATTTGCCGTTAAGCATCGGGCCACCGCTCACACCGATGGTTGGCAAATCTGCACTCGCCGCACCCATGATGAGTGAAGGAGTGGTTTTGTCGCACCCCATCAGCAATACAACGCCATCGATGGGGTTGCCGCGAATGCTTTCTTCCACATCCATACTCGCTAAATTGCGATAAAGCATGGCGGTTGGGCGCAATAATGTTTCACCCAATGACATCACAGGAAACTCGAGTGGAAAACCGCCCGCTTCATAGACGCCAATTTTGACTTGCTCGGCCAATGTTCTGAAGTGTGAATTGCAAGGCGTGAGCTCGCTAAAAGTATTGCAAATGCCAATGACCGGTCTGCCGTCGAATTGATCGTGAGGCACGCCTTTGCCTTTGACCCAGCTTCGATACGCAAATCCATCGCGATCTTGACGACCAAACCATTGTTGACTGCGGAGTTCTTCGGGTTTCTTCTTGTGTTTTTGTGTCATGTTCTATTCACTTCATTGATTTTGATCAAACGGACTATGCTATCGTATGATGCTCAGAATTTGCAAGTGGTAATGCCCCTAGGAGACCTTATGACACTCGAAACAACAGAAACACCACAAGTCCTACGCGTCAGTAATTTGCCGCCCTTTTTTATGTCCGATTTGCAAGAAATGGCCGTCGTACATAACCGCGATCACATCACCGATCCCACAGCCTTGGGACGAATCAGCGCCATTGTGGGCGGTGGTGACTCCAAGATCGACAAAACTCTGATGTCGCTTTTGCCATCGCTCAAAATTATTTCGATATTCGGTGTGGGCTATGACGGTGTGGATGTCACAGAGGCCAAAAAACGCGGCATTGTGGTCACGCATACACCTAGAGTCCTCAACGACGATGTGGCTGATTTGGCGATTGGCTTGATGATGTCCGTTGCCAGGCGCATTCCACAAGCCGATCGATTTGTTCGCAACAATGATTGGGTCGAAGGTCCTTTTCCACTCGCCAAAAAACTAACGGGCTCACGCCTGGGTATTGTGGGATTGGGGCGAATTGGTCAAGCCATCGCCAAAAGAGCATTGGCCTTTGATATGTCCATTGCTTACACGGCGCGCAGTGCCAAAGCACTATTGCCTTATCCTTATTACGCAACGACTGCCGAATTAGCGGCTCAAGTTGATTTTTTGGTTGCCATTACTCCAGGAGGCGAAGGCACCAAAAATTTAATCAATGCAAAAGTTTTTCAAGCGCTCGGTCCTAAAGGGTATTTCATCAACGTGGCGCGTGGCTCAGTAGTGGATCAAGCCGCATTGATTGACGCATTGCAAAAGAAAACAATTGCCGGTGCAGGTCTTGACGTTTATGTGGACGAACCCAAAGTGCCCAGCGAATTGCGCGCATTACAAAACGTTGTACTCACACCGCATATTGCAAGCGGTACCATGGAGACGCGTCGTGCGATGGCCAATTTGGCCTTAGCAAACCTCAAGGCATTTTACGAAGGCAAACCCTTGCCCGCACCTGTGCCCGAGTGCGCATAATTCATGCAAGAGCCACTTCGTTTGGTGGTGATGGGTGTGAGTGGTAGTGGCAAAAGCACACTCGCGCCCATGCTTGCTGATTATTTAAATAGTGCTTTTATTGAGGGCGATACCTTGCACAGCCAAGCCAATGTCGACAAGATGGTATCGGGCTCACCCCTCAATGACGATGATCGCGCAGGATGGCTTGCAACCATTGCTGAGCGCATTGAAGAATCGAGATTAAAAAATAAAAGTTTGGTGCTGTCGTGCTCGGCTTTGAAAAAAATGTATCGCGATCGCTTGCGATTAGCCGATGACAAACTTGTGTTTATACATTTACAAGGTAACAAACAATTAATTCAAGAGCGCATGAAGGCTCGACAAGGGCATTACATGAAAGCCAATTTGTTAGACAGTCAATTGGCAACGCTAGAAATTCCACAAGCCACTGAAAATGTCATCAATCTATCGATTGATCAAAGCATTGAAGCTATTTATAAAGCAAGCGTTGATGGGTTGAATCAACGACCGTAACCGCCTGTGCGCTTAGGGGGCTTGCCCATATTGCTAAGTGCAGAGCCACCCGCTTTGCGGTTTTTGTTTCTGCCACCACCACCGCCTCCGCGATTGTTTCTACTGAGCATATCAACCGATGTCATGGTCGGATCGGGTTCGCGACCACCACCTAATTGTGATTTGTGACCAAACGCATTGACACCACTTTGAGTGCCTAAATGCGCATTTGCGCGCGGTTGAAAATCATCTTCTGAATGCTCTCTAGGTGCGCGTGGAACAAAGGGTTCGCGTTTTTCTTGCGGGGGTCGTTGTGGCTGTTCGTCGTGGTAGCGTGGTGGCGCTTGATCACGAGGAGCAGGGTTGTTTTGAACAGGGCGTGGTGCTACGCGCTGACGGCGTGAACGGCGATCATCGCGATCGATGGTCGGCACTGTTGAGGACGAATGAGTAGGACGATTTGTCGTCCTTGCGGGTGCATCGTCATTTGGGACTTTCTTTTCACGCATACGTTGCATCATCTCTTGACGTGCCGCACGTGAAGCCGCAGCCATCACGTCTCGACCAGGAGGTTTGCCCAAGCCGCCCCAAATGGTTTGACGACCCATGGCAATGGGTTCAGCTTGTTCTTGAGAATCGGCGCCAAAGCCCTCGACCTCTTGAACTTCAATATCTTGTTTTGTAAAACGTTCAATGTCTTTCATAAAGCCTTCTTCATCTAAAGAAACTAAACTGACAGCTTCTCCCGTCGCACCTGCACGACCCGTGCGTCCTATGCGATGCACATAGTCTTCACTGACGTTGGGGATTTCATAATTAACGACATGTGGCAGATCATCAATATCAATACCACGCGCTGCAATATCAGTTGCAACCAAAACGCGCAAATCGCCGTTTTTAAAACCAGCCAACGCTTGTGTGCGTGCGGTTTGACTTTTGTTGCCGTGCAAAGCCATCGCCGTGATGCCTTGCTTGTTTAAAAAATCTGCAACATGGTTTGCGCCAAACTTTGTGCGCGTAAAAACCAATACTTGGCTCCAATTGCGATCTTGAATGATGTGAGCCAACAATGCTTTTTTCTTGGTACGTCCAACAGGATGAATGACTTGTTTGATCAGTTGAACGGTAGTATTGCTAGGTGTGACTTGAATGCTTAGGGGATTGCGCAACAAGGCACTTGCCAAATCACGAATTTCATCACTGAAGGTAGCAGAAAAAAGCAAACTTTGTTTTTCTTTGGGAACCAAGGCCAAAACTTTTTTGACGTCATGGATAAAACCCATATCTAACATGCGGTCTGCTTCATCCAGAATTAAAACTTGAACTGTAGATAGGTCTAGAAAACCTTGATCTTGCAAATCCAATAATCGACCAGGGGTGGCAACCAAAATGTCCACACCTTTTTTTAATTTTGAAATTTGGGGAGATGCGCCGACGCCACCAAAAATAACAGCAGAAGTTAGTTGCAAATATTTGCCGTAGGTGCGAACCGATTCTTCGACTTGAGCGGCTAACTCACGAGTTGGTGTTAAGACCAGCGCACGAACGCCAAACACACCAAAACGATTGGTGGCGCTTCGAGACATGGATAGTTTGTGCAACAGTGGCAAAGTGAATGCCGCGGTTTTGCCTGTGCCTGTTTGTGCGCCCGCTAATAAATCTTTACCTTCGAGTACGGCGGGAATGGCTTGCGCCTGAATAGGAGTTGGAGTTTCGTAGCCTTGCTCTCGCACTGCTTTCATAATGGCCGGAGCCAGTTTTAAATCGTCAAAGTTCATGTTGAAGCGACCCAAGAAGTCGCGGGTATTGGTCCACTTTAGTGCCTGGGGCAATAACCAGTGAGAGACCAAGAAATAACAGGGGTGGGCTTTTTGTCTACAAATAGAACAAGGGGAAATAGGCCCCAGCAGATTGCTGATGTTGCGGCTACTGGTTGCCGTCAATTAATCTATTATCGCATGATTTCGTAAGGGCATACCTAAGCTGGAAATCGGTCCTTTTGATGACTTTTTTGTGCGGAATGCACGAATCGACCAACAAGTGGCGCAATCAGCGAGATAATTGTGGGTTCTAACGCATCATCCGCGTTTTTTTATACTTGCAAAGAAAGATTACTGTCAAATGGCTCAATATGTTTTTACGATGAATCGGGTAGGAAAAATCGTACCTCCCAAGCGTCACATACTGAAAGATATATCACTCAGCTTTTTCCCTGGCGCCAAAATTGGTGTTTTGGGACTGAACGGTTCAGGCAAATCCACCTTACTCAAAATCATGGCGGGTGTTGATCAAGAGATTGAAGGCGAAGCGCTCCCCATGCCAGGTCTCAAAATTGGATACCTCCCCCAAGAGCCACAACTGAACCCCGAAGAAAGCGTGCGGCAATCAGTCGAAGGTGGTATGGGTGAAATCAATGCGGCCAAAGCCAGACTTGAAGAAATTTATGCAGCCTATGCAGAGCCCGATGCTGACTTTGACAAACTCGCCGCTGAACAAGGCGAACTCGAAGCGGTCATTGCAGCAGCAGGAAGCGATAGCGAGCATCAATTAGAAATTGCAGCAGACGCTTTGCGTTTACCTCCATGGGACGCCACGATCCAAAATTTATCGGGCGGTGAAAAACGTCGCGTTGCCTTGTGTCGATTGCTTTTGTCCAAGCCCGATATGTTGTTGCTCGATGAACCCACCAACCACTTAGACGCCGAATCCGTCGATTGGCTTGAGCAATTTTTAAAACGATTCAGTGGCACCGTCGTTGCCATTACTCACGATCGTTATTTTTTGGATAACGCCGCCGAATGGATCTTAGAACTCGATCGTGGACATGGTATTCCTTGGAAGGGTAACTACTCCACTTGGCTTGATCAAAAGCAAGATCGTTTAGAAAAAGAACAAAAGGGTGAAGAGGCGCGCGCCAAGGCGCTCAAGAAAGAACTCGAATGGGTTCGTCAAAATCCAAAAGGTCGACAAGCCAAAAGTAAAGCGCGTATTGCGCGATTTGAAGAGTTGTCCGACTTTGAATATCAAAAAAGAAACGAAACCCAAGAAATCTTTATTCCCGTCGCTGAGCGCTTGGGACACGAAGTCATTGAGTTTGTCAACGTCAGTAAATCATTCGGCGACCGAATGCTGATTGACAATCTAAGTTTCAAAGTGCCAGCGGGCGCCATCGTTGGCATTATTGGCCCCAACGGCGCGGGCAAGTCCACGTTGTTCAAAATGATTGCAGGGCGTGAAAAACCCGATTCAGGAGAAATCAACAAGGGATCTACAGTGCGCATGGCTTTTGTTGATCAAAGTCGCGATGATTTATCTGACAGTAAAACTGTTTGGGAAGATATTTCTGGTGGACTCGACATACTCACTGTTGGCAAATTTGAAATGCCCAGTCGCGCATATTGTGGCCGATTCAATTTCAGTGGTGGCGATCAACAAAAACGTGTGGGTACCTTGTCAGGTGGTGAACGCGGTCGACTTCATTTGGCCAAAACACTCATTGCAGGTGGCAATGTGTTGATGCTCGACGAACCTTCTAACGATCTGGATGTTGAAACTTTACGCGCACTCGAAGACGCATTGCTGGAGTTTGCAGGCAGCATCATGGTCATCAGTCACGATCGTTGGTTTTTAGATCGCATTGCTACGCATATTTTGGCCTGCGAAGGCGATTCGCAATGGACGTTTTTTGACGGTAATTATCAAGAGTATGAAGCCGAGAAAAGAAAGCGTTTGGGTGAAGAGGGGGCCAAACCTAAGCGCGTGCGTTACAAAGCACTCAAATAAAAATAGCCTTCGTTGTTAGCTAAGTTTTAATTAAATCTTGCAGCGAAGGCCACCATTGGTCATTGATACGCAGACCTTTTGCATGAGCGATCGCGTTGACAACCGCTTGTTGAGTCACACGAGCTGTTATTGTGCAGAGCAGCATCATGTCGGGCGTTAACTTGCTTTGTCCTGTAGCTAATGCAAACATCGTGTCACCATCCATGGGCGTGTGAACAGGCCTGATGCTTCGAGCCAAACCGTCATGACTGATTTGAGCCAATCGAGTGGCTTGTGCTTTACTCAACTGGGCGTCTGTTGCAATCACACCAATGGTTGTATTCGTACCCGCTAACAATGCGTGTGAAGTTTGGCCTTTGAGTTGTTCTTGTTCAATATTTAACAACTCCAAAATATCTTTTGATTTTCTTGCGCCCGCCATCACTTGACCATTGATCGGGTTGATCACGTCACCTAATGCATTGCAAACCACAAGTGCAGCAACAGTGAAGCCATTGACGCAGAGGCTGGCGCTTCCAAGTCCGCCACGCATTGCCAAGTGCGGACCAAAAATCTTGCCGATGGTCGCGCCACTTCCTGCACCCACATTGCCTTGTGTAACGGGTTGAGTGCTTGCATTTTCACAAGCTTCATATCCGTGCTGTGCCGATGGGCGAATCGTGTGATCGCCGACATTGAGATCAAAAATAACTGCAGCGGGCACGATGGGAACGCATGCGGGCCCCACACGAACGCCATAAGATTTTTCTTCTAACCAGCGCATGACGCCACTTGCCGCGTCAAGTCCAAACGCACTACCACCTGTGAGAAGAATGGCATGCACGTGTTCGATCGTATTGACGGGTGACAACAAATCTGTTTCACGCGTGCCAGGAGCCGCACCTCGCATATCAACACCAGCGACAGCACCTTGTGGAGTGAGAATGACGCTACAACCTGTAGGCCTTGACGATAAGCTTGAGTGGCCCACCCAAATACCATTGACCGCTGTTAGTGTTGAGTTTTCTATCATTTTTGTTAAATCTTGAATAAGCAAATTGTCGGCTGAATTTGCCGAGGTTACATTTTGAGAACTTTTATATGATAAATTAAATATTGGAAAAGATTTTTTAAAACTTAAATGTTTTATTCACTAACATGTTCTTGATGAGCGAATTGGATCAGATATGAAGCCAAACGGCGAAAGTGGCTCAACCTTTAACACACACCCAAGCTTAGAGACTGAAGAATATTGCGGAACTAGTTTTGCTGCGAAACAGTTAAAACTTTCGGTAGGTACTATTCAATCATTGGTAAAAAAAAATGAATTGATTGCATGGGAAACATTGGGCGGTCATCGTCGAATTTCTATTCGATCAGTTTTTGAATATCAAAAGCGAGTCAGTCGCGCAAGCTCCCAACACCTCAGTGGTCTATTTAGGCGACTCAAAGTCTTGGTGGTTGAAGACGATCTTTAATCTCGCATCATGATGCAAGGGCACTTTAGCAGCTGGGATTTACCGATCGATCCCATTTTTGTAACCTCAGCCATCGAGGTGCTTTTGGATTTATCGATGATCAAACAGCATTTGCTCATTACCGATTTAAATATGTCAGGTATTGACGGGTTTGAGTTGATTAAAAAATTACAAGCACATCCTCAATTTTCAGGATTGCCTATTTTGGTTGTCACAGGCTTGTCGATTCAAGAAATTGAAGATCGGGGGGGTTGCCATAGAAGATTCATATTCTTCAAAAGCCAATCGACATGGGTTCGTTGCGTTGTTATTGTCAAGCCATCCTTTCTTTGCGACATGGCGTCACTTCTAAGCCACAAACAAATGCGATCAGCGTTACTTAATTAAAAAACCATCTTGACTCGGGCGATTACTCATACTGATCACTTCGAGAAGCCGTTAAGCTTAGTCTCATGGAGGAAACATGAGACCACATCACCGCTTCTGGCCTGCCAGACTGCCGCACAAAATTGATTTGCCAGAAACGTCCCTTTGGGAAAATTTGGCCATTAGCGCGCGTCGCTTTCCCAACAAAACTGCTATTCAATTTTTAGGGCAATCAATTACTTACGGTGAATTGATGCGACAAAGCGAGCGGCTTGCGGCTTGGCTCAGTGTGCATGGCGTAAAAAAAGGCGATCGTATTATTTTGTTGATGCAAAACTGTCCGCAATGGATCGTCGCTCATTTTGCAATTTTGAGAGCGAATGCGGTGGTTGTGCCCGTCAATCCCATGAACCGTGCCAAAGAGTTGGAGCACTACATCACCGATCCTGATGCCAGGATGGCCATTACAACGGCTGATTTGGCCCATGAACTAAAAGATGCGAGTGAAGCTCTGCCTGAGGGCCAAGGTTTGAATCATCTTTTGGTGACGCAATGGCTCGATATATTGCCAGCAACGGACGAAGAGAAAAAAAATTGGCCAACCAGTTGGCACGATTGGCTTACTCAATCAATCGATCTACCGCAACCCAAAAATGGTCACGTCCATCGTTGGGAAAAAGCCTTGTTGTGCGACTCGCCCGCTCCTAAGTTGTTGGTGGGCTTGCGTGATTTGGCAATTCTTCCCTACACCAGTGGAACAACAGGGCTGCCCAAAGGTTGTATGCATCCGCATCGCAGCATCATGCACAACGCGATTGCTTCTGCCATTTGGGCCAACGGTACTTTCCAAAATGTGACCTTGTTGGTCGTGCCAATGTTTCATATTACGGGACTTGTATCGGTGATGCATGCATCGATTTATTTGGGTGCAACGATTGTGTTGATGCCCAGATGGGATCGTGAGTTAGCGGGACATTTGATTTCGAAATGGCGTGTCACGCATTGGACCAATATTCCAACCATGGTGATCGATTTATTGGGTAGCCCAAACTTTGACAGATTCGATTTAAGCAGTTTATCGATTATTGGTGGTGGTGGTGCAGCAATGCCACAAGCGGTTGCGCAACGATTGTTTGAGTTGTATGGCTTGCGATATGCAGAAGGGTATGGGCTGACAGAAACTGCGGCACCTTCTCACAACAATCCACCCGACAAACCCAAGCAACAATGTTTAGGCATTCCTTTCGTGAGCACCGATGCGCGTGTAGTCAATCCTGAAACGCTTGCAGAAGTGGCGCAAGGCGAGCAGGGAGAAATTGTGATTCACGGTCCTGAAGTGTTTGACGGTTATTGGAAAAGGCCCGAAGCCACTGAGCAAGCATTTTTTGAATTAGAAGGTAAAAAATTTTTTAGATCAGGCGATTTAGGACGCGTGGATGAAGATGGATATTTTTTTATCACCGATCGATTGAAGCGAATGATTAACGCATCGGGTTTTAAAGTGTGGCCCGCTGAGGTTGAAGCATTGATGTTTCAACATCCTGCCATTCAAGAGGCTTGCATCATTGCAGCCAAAGACGCTTATCGTGGAGAGACGGTGAAGGCGATGGTGGTGTTGCGCCAGTCGCATCGGGGACAGGTGAGTGAAGAAGACATTGTGAAATGGTGTCGAGAGCACATGGCTGTTTACAAAGCGCCCAAAATGGTCGAGTTTTTGGACGCATTACCCAAAAGTGGTAGTGGCAAGGTGATGTGGCGCTTGATGCAAGAGGCAGAATTAAAAAAATCGCAATCTCAGTGATTTTTTAAAAGAGACGGTTGTTGCAAAAGGGCTTTGAAGACTGCGTAAGATGTAGTTATGAAATTATCCGTATTAGATCAATCCGTTTCTGGCGCGGGACGTAGTCAAGATGAAGCGCTGCAAAACACATTGGCGCTGGCGCAGTCGTGTGAAGCGTGGGGCTACAACCGTTTTTGGGTAAGCGAACACCACTCGCACCCCAGCATTGTGGGAACAGCCCCCGAAGTGTTGATGGCCGCGATTGCTGCACGCACAACGCGCATTCGATTGGGCAGTGCGGGCGTGATGTTGCCGCACTATGCACCACTGAAGGTGGCCGAACAATTTCGTGTGCTCAATGCATTAGCACCTGGACGCATCGATTTGGGTGTGGGACGCGCACCCGGTAGCGATGGAAAAACAGCGCAATTGCTCAATTCCGATCGATCGGCGTCTGATCGCTTTCCTCAACAAGTGATGGAACTCAAAGTGTGGGTGACTGGACAAGACATGCCACCGGGGCATCCGGGTGCAGGCGTTCATGCGTATCCCTTGTCGTCAACGCATCCCGATGTTTGGATGTTGGGTAGCTCAGATTACGGCGCTCAATTGGCCGCTTATTTGGGTTTGCCTTATGCGTTTGCTTATTTCATCACAGATGGTCAAGGAGTTGATCAAGCTTTAGAAATTTATAGAGAAAGTTATAAGCCCAGCGAAGAGCATCCCACGCCGCATGCAACCGTTTGTGTTTGGGCACTAGCCGCTGAGACTGAACAAGAAGCATGGTTTCAATTTCAAAGTCGATCGAGATGGCGTATGGACCGCAATGTGGGTCGCATTGGACCCTTGTTGTCGCCCGAAGAAGCCGCGCGTGATTATTCAGTGGGTGAACAAATGGCATTGGATCAATTGAAGGTCAATGCGTTTGTGGGCAGCGCTACACAAGTTGCTACAAAATTTCGTGCATTTGCAGAACGTTTAAAGATCGATGAATTGGTTGTGATCACTTGGGCGCACGACCCTGCGATTCAAAAACGTTCTTATGAATTGTTAGCGCAAGAATTTGCGTTAACACCGCATTAATTTTTTTTGGAGAAAAAAATGTTTCCAACCGCAATTGCAGGTAGTTTGCCAAAGCCCGATTGGCTTGCTGAAACTCAAAAGTTATGGCCGCAGTGGAAAGTGCGAGGCGATGAATTAAAGCAAGCGAAAGCCGATGCCACTTTGCTTTGGATTAAAACGCAAGAAGATGCGGGCATGGACATCATTGGCGACGGCGAGCAATCGCGTCAACATTTTGTGCATGGATTTTTAGAGCAGGTATCTGGTATTGATTTTGAAAATAAAGTGAAGATGGGTATTCGTAACAATCGATACGATGCCATGGTGCCGCAAGTTACGGGTCCCTTGAAATTAAAAGGACGCGTACATGCGTTTGAAGCGCAATTGGCGCGCGCACATACTCAACGACTGCTTAAATTTACCTTGCCAGGTCCGATGACCATCGTTGATACCGTGGCCGATCGTTTTTACGGAGAGGGTGAAGAGGGTCGAATCAAAATGGCTTTTGCATTTGCCGAATTGTTAAATCAAGAAGCCTTGGCTCTTCAAGCCGACGGTGTGGACATCATTCAGTTTGACGAACCTGCATTCAATGTTTATATGAGTGAGGCCGCTGATTGGGGCGTCAAAGCCTTAGAGCGTGCGGCGCAAGGCCTGACCTGCAAAACGGCAGTGCATATTTGTTATGGCTATGGCATTCAAGCCAATGTGGATTGGAAAAATGCCTTGGGTCAAGAGTGGCGTCAATATGAAAAAGTATTTCCAGCCTTGGCCAAAAGCAGTATCGATCAAGTCAGTTTGGAGTGCATGCATTCGCATGTGCCGTTGGATCTACTCAAGTTACTTGAAGGCAAAGAAGTAATGGTCGGTGTGATTGACGTGGCCAGCGATGTGATTGAAACACCAGAAGAAATTGCCGATACGATTGGCAAAGCTTTACAGTTTGTTGCTAAAAATAAATTAATTGCATGTACCAATTGCGGATTGGCTCCGATGAGCAGGCACGTTGCTGAACAAAAACTAAATGCCCTCACAAAAGGCGCTGAGTTGGCTCGGCAACGTTTCTCTTAAAAATTACATGCGCTCAAAGATGGCGGCAATACCTTGACCGCCCCCGATACACATGGTCACCAAGGCATAACGCCCTTGAATGCGTTGCAACTCATGCAATGCTTTGACGGTGATAATGGCGCCTGTAGCGCCAATGGGGTGTCCCAATGAAATGCCAGACCCATTGGGATTGACTTTTGCGGGATCAAGACCGAGGTCACGCGTAACCGCACAAGCTTGCGCCGCAAAAGCTTCGTTGGCTTCAATCACATCCATGTCGCTGGCTTTGAGACCTGCTTTGGCCAATGCTTTTTGCGATGCGGGTACAGGACCAATACCCATGTATTTAGGGTCAACGCCTGCGTGCGCATAACAAATCAATCGCGCCAAGGGTTTGATGCCGCGTTGTTCTGCAGTTCTAGATTCCATCAATACAAGTGCAGCAGCAGCGTCGTTAATCCCTGATGCATTGCCTGCAGTAACGGTTCCGTTTTCTTTGACAAAAACAGGTTTGAGTTTTGCAAAATCATCGATGGTTGCATTGGCTCTGAAATGCTCATCGGTTGCATAGGCCACTTCACCCTTGCGTGTTTTGAGCATGACAGGAACAATTTGATCTTTGAAATATCCCGCGACCGTTGCTTTTTCTGCGCGCAGATGACTTTGAAGTGCCAATTGATCTTGGTCGTCACGCGTGATGCCCCATTTGGTAGCGATATTTTCTGCGGTTACACCCATGTGAATCGTATGGAAAGGATCGTGCAGTGCGCCCACCATCATGTCGACCAATTTGACGTCACCCATTCGAGTGCCCCAACGGTGTGTGAGATCCAAGTAAGGACCGCGACTCATGCATTCTGCACCACCACCAATGGCAATGTCACAGTCGCCCAATGTGATGGCTTGACTGGCCGAGACAATGGCTTGTAAGCCAGAACCGCACAGTCGATTGACGTTGAATGCAGGCGTTTCTTGCGAGCAACCACCATGGATGGCAGCCACGCGAGACAAATACAAATCTTTGGGTTCTGTGTTGACCACATGACCAAACACCACGTGACCGACGTCACTGCCATCAACTTTTGCGCGACTTAACGCTTCTTTGACAACGGTTGCCCCTAGTTCAGTGGGTGGCGTATCTTTCAAGCTTCCGCCAAAGGTTCCAATAGCGGTTCTGACACCGCTGACAATCACAACTTCACGCATGGTTCTCTCCTTTAGAAATTAAACAGGGTCACGCACATCTGCAATCACATTGACACCAAAGTCAGTTCTTGCAAGATAGGCTAATATTTTTTGAGCGGCTTGCTCAGGGGAGAGCAAGTTGCCAGTTTCTTTGAGTTGAATAAAATTTTGTCGATCAGGAAAGCCTGAAGGATCGCCTTGTCGCAAGGCTCGTTGCATATCGGTGTCGATCACGCCAGGGGCTAGTGAAACAATTTTTGCACCGTTGGTTTGAAGCGCTTCATCGAGTGCAACACATCGACTGTAGTGATCAAGTCCTGCTTTGGAGGCGCAATACATGGCGCTTCCTGCCATCGCGCGACGCGCTAAACCTGAAGATACGTTGATAATTTTTTTAGGAATCGTCCATGCACGAGTCGCCGTTAAAAATGCGGCTGTTAAATGCATGGGGGCATCTAAATTAATGCGCATGGTTTGTTCGGTTTGTTCCGCGTATTCCATCGTTAAGGGCCCCATGTGCCCAATCACACCCGCATTGTTGATGAGAACGACTTGCTCAACCGTGCTGGGATTGAATTGATTGAGCCATCGATGGAGTTGTTGCGCAACAGGCATTGCATTGGATAAATCAACAGGCCACTGTTCGAGATTGGTGCCTTGTGTTCTCGCTGTTTGCGCGAGTTCTTGTGACACGTTTCTAGATAGCCCGATGATGACATTGTTTTTTTGACACAGTTGTTGAGCGATGGCTAATCCCATTCCGCGCGATGCGCCCGTGATGATGTTGAGTTGTTTCATGAAAGATCCTTGCAAAAATCTGAGGGCCAGTGATGAGGTATCGAATGCCATTTAATGGGTAGACCGCTGATGGGGTGCAATAACTCCAGGGAGCAGGCATGCAAGAGCAAGTGATTACAGACCGTATCAGTCGATGCGTCAGAGTAAAGTGTATCGCCATAGATCGGGTGGCCCATGTCTTTCATGTGCACACGCAACTGGTGGGTGCGACCCGTCAAGGGTTGAAGTTCGATCAAACTCAAAGGCAGTTGAGGATGGTGCGCTCGACTTCGCCACAAAGTTTGGCTGGGTTTGCCATTGGGCGACACATGTCGCAGGGGGCGCTGTGCCCAATCGGCGTCAATGGGGCTATCAATCTTTTGCCACTGTGAATCGATCTCGACGTAACCATTGACCCAAGCCATATAGTTTTTTTTGATTTGACGTTGTGCAAATGCGTGGCTGAGGTGACGTTGAATTTGAGCGCCGCGAGCGATCAACATCAATCCAGATGTTGCTTGATCCAATCGATGTACCAGTAATGCATCTGCGTATGTTTGTTGAACTTGACTCAAGAGGCAATCTTGTTTGAGCGGGCCTCTACCAGGTACGGAAAGAAGTCCTGGGGGTTTGATGGCAACCAAAACAGATTCATCCTGATACGCCCACTGAATGGGTGCGTGCGATGGGATGGTGGATTGAATCTGATCGATCGTCATTTCACATTGGATCTTTGTGTGTGAATGAGATTGTCGATGGTTTTGAGAGCTTGCTCAATGACTTTAGGCCCATCACTGTCAACGATGTGACGATGGGTCATACTTTTGAGCCATGTGAGTTGACGTTTGGCCAATTGTCGACTGGCAATCACGCCTAGTTCATACCATTTTCTAATTTGCTCGGGCGATAGGGGGATGTCATCGTTGAGATTTTCGTCCATCACTTGCCAACCCTGTCGATATCCCACGCAACGCATCGATGGTAAATCGGGATGTAAATCACCGCGCTGTCTAAGTTGATGCAATTCAGCAATCAATCCATCTCTCAGCATTTGTGTGAATCGTTGTTCGATGCGTTGATGCAACCAAGCGCGCGATTGAGGTTCAAGCGATATCAAGGGAAAACCCATACTGGTTTTATTTGTTCTTCCTAACAGTGATGAAAGTGGTTGTCCTATGATTTCAAAAACCTCTAATGCACGTGAGATGCGTTGTGCATCGTGAGGCGGTAGTCGCTCGGCAGTGACTGGATCAATAGATGCGAGTTGCGCATGCATGACAGGCCAGCCTTTTTGTTTCGCTTCATTTTCAATGCGCATTCGAACTTGTGGATCGGCAACTGGCAAATCATCAAGCCCATCGCGCAAAGCTTTGAAGTACAACATGGTTCCACCCACTAGCAAGGGCAAGCGACCGCGTGATTGAATTTGTTGGATGCATTGACTTGCGGCTTTGACAAATTCTGCTGCACTGTAGGCGTTTGTAGGCTCTCGAATATTAATCAGATGATGCGCGACGCTATGGAGTTCTTGCTTGGATGGCTTGGCTGTGCCGATGTCCATGCCTTTGTAAACTAAAGCTGAATCAACATTGATAATTTCAATGGGCCAATGCTTGGCGATTTCTAATGCGATGGCGGTTTTGCCCGAGGCCGTAGGGCCCGCTAAGCCAATTGCGTTGTACGTGTGATTAGATTTTTGCACCTGTATCACCATGCGTTTGAATCAATGTGAATGAAATGATGAGTAAGCAAGTACCCCAAAATGCCAGGCCTTGTGTGAGTGGTCCAATCGTATGATCCAATGTTTGACCCAACCAAATACCAATACCAAACGCGCAAACCATCATGCCAAAACCGTTGATTGCAGAGGCTGCGCCTGCCGAATGTGGAAAGGGTGCCACACAAGCACTTTGTCCGATAGGTTGATGAATGCCGTGCGCCAAAATTGCTAATAAAAATGGAATGAGTAAACCCAGCAAAGTTTGTGGAAATAAATAAGAAACGAGCCAAGTGCTCCAACCGCCGACTGCACTGATCGTGCCTGCAATAGCCAATGTTTTTTTGACGCTGAATGTTTTTAATAAATAGCGACACAAAAATGTGCCGAGTATGTAGTCAATGCTCATCAATGACAAAATGAATCCGTATTCAATGCCACTGAGTTGATAAATTTTTAAAAAAACAAAAGACGATGATGCTAAAAAAGTAAACAACAAACCGAAAGCACTTGCAGTGAGCAACATGTAAGCACGAAATGTAGGGTTGCAAACGATGGTCCACCAATTGTGTAATAAATAAATCGGCTCTGTTGCATGGATATTTTTTTGAATACACGTTTCTTTGAATTGAAAGGTAATGAGCAATAACATTGCAAAGCCATAAACCGTTAATGCTTGTAAGGCGACATGCCACCCCCAGTTTTGGGTTAGCCATCCTCCCAAAATCGGGCCGCTTAAAGCAATAAATCCCAATCCTGTCATGGCCCTTGACATCACGCGCGCGCCCTCAATCGGTTCGAATAAATCTCTGATAATGGCGCGACCACACATCACCACAGCACCCATCGCCGTTCCTTGAATGGTTCGCCAAAGGATCAATTGCTCGATACTGTTTGACAGTGCTGATCCAATCGCCGAGAGCGAGTACATTGCAAGGCCAATTAGTAGAACCGGTCTGCGTCCCCACCGATCCGACACAGGCCCCCACACCAATTGAGAAATGCCAAACGCAAACAATAAACTCGTCAGTGTGAATTGCGCTTGCGAAATGCTGGCACCAAAACCATCGGTGAGTTTGGGAAGCGCAGGTAGATATAAATCAGTGGTGACAGGTTGTATGCCCATGATCAAAGAGAGCATGACGACCAAAAACGTCGGATGAATACGCCGCATCATCGCCCACGCATAAAGAAAGCGTCTAACTCTTTGTGAGTGAGTTGTCTCCAAGTGGGGCGACCGTGATTGCATTGGTCCGATCGTTCGGTGGTTTCCATTTTCCGAAGCAACGCATTCATTTCTTCGATCGTGAGTGCGCGATTGGCACGCACAGCGCCGTGACAGGCCATGGTGGCGAGTAATTCATGTTGCGCGCGATCAATCACAGTGCTTGAATCGTGGTGGGCCAATTCGCTGAGCATGCTGCGTGACAACGCGACCGCGTCGCCCTGCAATAAATTGACGGGCACAGAACGCACGGCCAATGACTTGGAGGAGAGCGGTGCAATATCTAAACCGAGTTGTTGAATCACTTCTTGAAATTCTTGCGCGGTTGCAATTTCTTGATCAGTTGCTGCAAACGTGGTGGGGATGAGCAACGGTTGGCTTTGCACGCCTTGTCCATCGAGTTGTTGTTTTAAACGTTCATAAACAATGCGCTCGTGCGCCGCGTGCATATCCACAATCACCATACCTGCATGATTTTGAGCGAGTATGTAAACGCCGTGCAGTTGAGCGATCGCTTTACCTAAAGGCCAGTCTTGGTCACTTGAAAATGCAGATGTTGACGCTTGATAGTTGCTCGTTGGGTTTTGAGCGAACAGGGGTGCGGTGGCTTGAGCAGAGGGAGTCCATAGTTTTTGAAGATCATCCACAGCATTTGAGCCTTGATTCAACTCCATGCGCGATTGTCGCCATGTGTTTAAAGATGCATGGGTGCTATCTGAGTTTGTGTTTCCAAACGATCGAAGATCAGCAATGGCGCGTGAATGCTCGTTGAAAGGCGCATGGTTTTGAGATCGTGGCGTGGCCAGCGTCGACTCAACCGCATGTCGTATCGCTTGATGAATTTCGCGGCTGTCTCTGAATCGAACTTCAATTTTAGTGGGGTGAACATTGACGTCAACGCGCATCGGGTCGATTTGTACAAACAACACATACACGGGTTGACGTTGACCGTGAAGAAAGTCTTCATATGCGCTGCGCGCCGCATGCATGATGACGCGATCGCGCACATAGCGTTGATTGACGTAAGCAAATTGATGATCGGCACGTGACCTTGCAAAATCGGGGAGGCCCACGCGGCCTTGTACCCTGATATTGCCATGCAAATGATCAACGGCCAATGATTGATCTAAAAATTCATCGCCCAAAATATCGCGCATGCGATGGTCGTGTGCTTGTTCTCCAGATTGTGCACGCCACTGCTCAATCGTTTTGCCTTCGTGCCAAATTGAAAAACCGACATCGGGTCTGGACAAAGCGTGACGTTGGACAGATTCCAAGCAATGCGCCAATTCGGTGGCTTCACTTTTTAAAAATTTACGACGCGCAGGCGTGCTAAAAAATAATTCTTTGACTTCGATGCTGGTGCCTTGCGATCGAGCCGCCGCTTGTAATTCACCTGTGCGTGCTTGCAATTGCATAGCGTGCGCATCGATATGCGTTCTGGAAGAGATGGTTAATTCGGATACCGATGCTATCGCAGCCAATGCTTCACCGCGAAAACCCATGGTACTCACCGACTCTAAATCGTGGAGGTTGCGAATTTTGCTGGTTGCATGACGCTTGATTGACATGCTCAATGAATCGGCGTGCATGCCGTGTCCATCGTCTTCGACTGCGATGAGTCGCGTGCCGCCTGCAATTAAACGCACTGTGATGTTTTGTGCGCCCGCGTCTAAAGCGTTGTCGACCAATTCACGCACGACTGAAGAGGGGCGCTCGACCACTTCACCCGCTGCAATTTGGCTGATGAGTTCGTCGGGTAACTCTTGTATGGATCTAGGAATTGGGGGGGAATGGTTCACCCTACTATTCTAGGTGAGCCTCGCATATCCCCAAATTCAAGGGATAATCGATTTATGGAACTCATTAACTTCGTCATCGACTTTATTCTTCATGTGGACCGCTACATCGAAACTTTTGTGCAAAACAATGGCGCGTGGGTTTACGCATTGTTGTTTGTCATTGTTTTTGTAGAAACGGGCTTGGTCATCATGCCGTTTTTGCCTGGTGACTCCTTGCTCTTTATCGTCGGCGCGTTGTGTGGCGCGGGAATGATGAATTTGCCCTTGGCTTTGGGGTTGTTATGGGTGGCTGCTATTTTGGGCGATCAATGTAATTATTTAGTTGGCCGACATTTGGGTCAACGGATTTTGCAAACGCCTAAGTCGCGATGGTTCAATCGAAAAGCCTATGACAGCGCGCACGATTTTTATGAGCAACACGGCGCCATCACCATTGTGATTGCGAGGTTCATGCCTTTTATACGCACCTTTGCACCGTTTGTTGCAGGTGTAGCGCATATGAGTCGTCAAAAGTTTAGTTTATTCAACGTATTGGGTGCAACAATTTGGGTTGTGGGTATTGGTTTAGCGGGATACTTTTTTGGCAACATCGAATGGGTGCAAAAGAATTTTGAAAAAATCATCTGGGCCATGATTCTTGGTCCTGGAATCATTGCCATTGTGGGCGGTTGGCATGCCAGTCGCAAAAAAAAGAAGTGATTTGATTTTTAATTAAGGACATCATAGTGAATGCAGTTGAAAAAACGGTGCACTGGTCAACGCAAGACTCGAGTCGCATTCCATTTGGTGTTTATACAGACGCCGATTTGCATGCGCGTGAACTCAATCAATTGTTTTATAAAAACCATTGGGGATATGTCGGACTGTTGGCAGAAATTCCAAAATTAGGCGATTTCAAATTGTCATGGGTGGGCGAGCGCCAAGTCATTATGGTGCGCGATAACGTCAAAGCATCCGACGCCGGTGTTGATCACGGCATTCGTGTGGTTGAGAATCGATGCGCGCACCGTGGCGTTCGTTTTTGTCAGGAGTCGCACGGCAATCGCCGCAGTTTTGTCTGTCCCTATCATCAATGGGCGTACAAGCTCAATGGAGATTTGGGTGGGTTGCCTTTTAAAGATGGCGTCAAAGAAGGCGATGAAGTCAACGGTGGCATGCCTGCAGATTTTGATCTCAAAGCGCATGGATTAACCAAACTCAAAGTTGCTGTTTTGCACGGATTGGTGTTTGCTTCTTTTGATACAACGGTGGAGTCGATTGAAGATTATTTGGGTCCTAACGTGATGCCGTGGATCAATCGAATATTTAAAAATAAAAAACTCACGCTGTTGGGGTACAACCGACAACACATTCCAGGCAACTGGAAGTTGATGATGGAAAATATCAAAGATCCCTACCATCCGGGTTTGTTGCACACATGGTTTGTTACGTTTGGTTTGTGGCGCGCCGATCAAAAAAGTCGCATGGTGATGGACAACAAGGGGCGTCATGCGGTGATGATTTCAAGACGCAATCAAGGTGGTCAAAGTCAGGTGACTCAAGGTGTGAGTAGCTTCAAAGCCAATATGACTTTGCACGACGATCGATTGCTCGATGTGGTGCCCGAGCCTTGGTGGACGATCAACGATCCGTCTGATTTGTCGCAAAGCATCACGCCAACCGTGACCATGATTACTTTATTTCCGGGCTTGATTATTCAGCAACAAGTCAATTCTTTATCCACGCGGCACATCATTCCACGCGGTCATGATGGTTTTGATTTTGTATGGACGCATTTTGGTTTTGAAGACGATACTCCCGAGATGACAACGCGTCGTTTGCGTCAATCTAATTTGTTTGGCCCCGCTGGTTTTGTCAGTGCCGACGATGGAGAAGTCATTGAGATGAGTCAAGACGGGTTTCAACAAAAAAACAGCGATGGTTTGTCGCAAGGCGAAACGCTAGTGGAGTTGGGTGGGCGTGATTGCGAAATGACCGAGCACATGGTCACCGAGAGCTTGATACGAAGCATGTACGCCTATTGGAAGAAAGTGATGAAGGTATGAGCTCAATTAATCCAATCATTTTGTGGGACGATTTGGATTCAACCCAACGCATGCTTTGGCGAGATGAATTGCTTCAATTGCAATTGAGTTATGTTGACGCATTAGACAGCGCACGATTTGAAGAGTGGCCTGATTTTTTTATGCCTGACGCAAGATACACCGTGCAATCACGTGAAAATTTTGATCGCGGCTTGCCACTGGCATTAATGGATTTAGAGAGTCAAGGCATGATGCGTGATCGTGTGTACGGGGTCACGCAAACTATTTTTCATGCGCCTTACTACATGCGCCATCTGTGTAACAGTCCGTTGATTGTGGACATGAAACTCAACGATCAAGTGGAGGGCGGCTTTGTACTAAGCGCTCGCACACACTATTCGGTTTATAGGACCAAGCCTGGACAATCGAGTCAAATTTATAACGTGGGGTGCTATCACGATGAGGTGGTGCAAACAACAAACGGTTTGCGATTTATCAAAAAATTATGCGTGTATGACACCGAGTTAATTTTAAATTCTTTGATTTATCCCATCTAAAGATTTCATGCAGGTTTGCTGTGCGCCAATGGTGGGTTGCGTTTAAAGTATTGCACAATCCCTGACATGAGCGCATCAGATAATTTATTTTGATAGCCCTCGGTGTTGAGCAAAGATTCTTCTTGCGGATTGCTAATAAATGCAGTTTCCACCAAAATACTGGGTATATCGGGCGCTTTTAATACCGCAAAGCCCGCTTGTTCTACTTGAGGTTTGTGTAATTTTCCAAATTGTCTAATTTGCCCGAGCATCTCTGTGCCCAACTTGAGGCTGTCGTTGATTTGTGCGGTTGTGCTCATGTCAAACAATGTGCGTTGCACAGTTGCATCTTTCACTTTGATATTGAGTCCACCCACCGAGTCGGCTCGATTTTCTTGTTGAGCCATCCAGCGCGCAGTCGAACTTGACGCTGAACCTTGACTCAATGCGAAAACACTCGCACCTCTTGCTTGAGGGGTAAAAAAAGCATCGGCATGAATGCTAATAAATAAATCAGCTTTAACGCGTTGCGCTTTTTGTACTCGCACATGCAAAGGTACAAAAAAATCGGCGTCGCGTGTGAGATAAGCGCGCATCGGTAAATCGCCGTGGCGAGTTTTGACAACGGTTGAATGGATGCGTTCTTGGAGTCGTTGTGCAATTTGTAAGACCACATCTTTTTCGCGTGTGCCATTTGGGCCTACTGCGCCTGGGTCCTCTCCGCCATGTCCCGGGTCGAGCGCAACAATCACAAAGCGATCGGTTTTTGACGACGTGATGGGCGTTGGCGCTTGAATGGGTGCACTTGCGACAGGTGGTGGTTTGTTGATGGATTCACGCGATTGATTGGCAATTAAGTCACCCAAAGGGTCGCTAGGCGGTACAGCTGTTTTTTCTTTTAAGCGTTCTTCGATGAGTTTGGCTAAGGGATCAATTTCGATTGTGGGATACAAATCTAAAACCAATCGGTGTTGGTATTTGGCCTGACCTGATACAACGGGCGCCAGAGTAAAGACCTGTGGTTTGACGGCTTGTCGCAAGTCTAGAACAAGTCTTACTGTTGTTGGATTGAATTGACCCACTCGCACACCGCTGATAAATGGATCGTCCGATTTGACTTGACCCACCAACTCGCGTAAGGTCGGATTGAGTTCAATTCCTTCTATATCTACGGCCAATCGCGGTGGGTTATCGATGAATGTTTGTGATGTGGGCAATGCACTGTCTGATTCAATCGTGACGCGAGTGTATTCTGCCGCAGGCCATACGCGAACAGCCAAGATGGTCCCGCCGCGTGCAATCTGAGCCACACCCAACAGCAGCACCGTGCTGTTGATTTGTAGCCAACGCCTACGCGAAAGTGAATCAAAATTGAAATTCATTTCAACAAAGATTTTCCTACAGATGATTCGGCTCGCAAAGTAACGATTCGCGCGTCGTTTTCTTTGACTTGAATGTCGATGGTGAGATCAATGTGCGGTAGCAATCCTTGAGCGTGATCGGGCCATTCGCACAATTTAAGTCCCGGCGAGGCAAAAATATCTCTGAGACCCGCGTCTTCCCACTCTCTGGGATCATTGAAGCGGTAAAAATCAAAGTGCCAAATCCCGATTGTTTTTTGATCGTACGTGCATTCATAAGGCTCGACAATCGTGTATGTTGGACTTTTGACGCGTCCTTCAACGCCTAATGCGTGCAAAATAGAGCGAACCAATGTGGTTTTCCCCGCGCCCAAATCGCCTTCAAGTGCGATGATGGCGTTGAAAATGGCGGGGCATTGTGCAAGATGCTGCGCAAACGCTTGCGTCGCGGCTTCATCAGGCCATAAAAGAGTTTTTACAATTGCAGATTCGTTCAAAGGATGTCAGTGACTATTGATCACGCCAAGTTGTTAATGCAGTTGCAAGAATGGGGGCAAGAATTGGGATTCTCCCAAATCGCGATTGCTCCTGTTGACTTATCAACCGCAGAACCTGGATTATCCAACTGGTTGGCCCAAGGCTTTCACGGAAGTATGCAATACATGGCCAAACACGGTTTAAACCGCGCAAGACCGGCGCAATTTGTGCCAGGTACGGTATCGGTGATTACTGCTCGAATGAATTATTTGCCCAAAGACACGACTAGCGATTGGGCAGAGCAAGAAACACGTCGATTAAACCATACCGAGCAAGCGGTGGTATCGATTTATGCCAGAGGACGCGACTATCACAAAGTAATGCGTCAGCGATTAGAAAAACTAGCGCAACAGTTGCAACTCGAAGTGGGTGAGCTGGGTTATCGTGTGTTTACCGACTCAGCGCCCGTGCTTGAAGCGGAGTTGGCACAACGCAGTGGTCAGGGATGGCGGGGCAAACATACATTGATTTTGAATCGCGACGCAGGCTCGATGTTTTTTTTAGGCGAAATTTATATCGATGTGTTGTTGCCTGCTACTGCTCCTGTTCAAGATCATTGTGGAACTTGTCAATCGTGTATCGATGTATGTCCCACACAAGCGATTCTTGCGCCTGGTTTGTTGGACGCAAGGCGTTGCATCTCTTATCTCACCATTGAACACAAAGAATCGATTCCAATTGAGTTGAGACCGCTTATGGGTAATCGCATTTATGGTTGCGACGATTGCCAATTAATTTGTCCTTGGAATAAATACGCGCTGCGATCAACGCTTTCTGACTTTGATGCGCGTCATGATTTGCAGTCGGCGCAACTTTTAAGTTTATGGGCGTGGACGGCCAGCGATTTTGAAGAGCGCATGCAAGGCAGTGCGATTCGTCGGATTGGCTATGAGCAGTGGTTGCGCAATCTGGCTATTGCAATTGGCAATGCTCTGAAAGGTTGTGATGATTCGACTGCAAAAAAATTATTGGATGCTTTAAATACACGCTTGCATCAACACGGTGAATTGGTTGATGAACATATTGCTTGGGCTATTGAGCAATCCAACTAAGCGATGGCTGATTGGGCTGCGTGCAGCCCCGCGTTTCTTCCAAATACAGAACCTGCCATCAAACCCGACCCGCCCGGATATCCAAAATAAAACAAGCCTCCCACCATTTCACCCGCAGCATAAAGACCTTCGATTGGTTTATTTGCCGTGTCTAAAACTTGACTGGTCGCGGGTGAAATGGCCAATCCGCCAAACGTGAATGTGATGCCGCATCCGACTTGATAGGCCTCAAAGGGGCCTTGATCGATCGTCTGCGCCCAATTGGATTTGGGAACGCTCAAACCTTTTGTGCCTCGTCCATCTTTGACTTGTGGATCAAAGGGCGTTGTTGTATCCACGGCTGCATTAAACGATTTGATTTCATCCAAAAACGATTGAGCATCGACGCCATCGAGTTTGCTGGCTAATTCTTCTAATGTGGCAGCAGTGACTTTGGTGACTCGCTTGATTCGGTATTCGTCGCGCAGCAAGGGCACCACTTTGGAGTCAAAAATTTGCCAAGCAAACTGATCGGGTTGAGATAAAATAATGCGTCCCATTTTGCTGTAGGTTTTGATTCGCATATCCATGCCTTCATCAACAAAACGTCGACCCGTTGAGTTAATCATGACGCTGTATGGATAACTGAATTTTTGAAACGCATCACCCACGCTCAAATCACCCGTGGGCGGTGCGTGATTGTCCCAACAAACCGAATGACACCAGGACCAATGGCCTGTTGGCATTGCACCCAAATCCAAGGCCATTCGAATACCGTCGCCGTTGTTAAAACGAGAACCCCGAACTTTAGCCAACTCCCACCCAGGACCCAAGTATCGAGTACGCCATTCTGTATTGGCCTCGAAACCTCCGCAAGCTAACACCACAGACTTTGCGTGGATTTCTTGAGTGCCTTGGGGTCCTTGAGTGCGAACGCCAATGATGCGATTACCATCACTGAGCAAATCCATCGCACCTGTTTCATAAAGGATGTTGACGCCACTTTGAAGCGCTGCTTTTTTTTCTGCTGCAATTAAACCTTCGCCACCACCCCAAGCATCCAAGGTGAGTTCACCTGTAAAAATAAATCGCCCATCGCGTTTAATGGCGCTTCTTCCCCAAATGGGCGTGAAGCGAACACCTTTACCTCTGAGCCATTTCATGGTGTCATGAGATTGACTGACTAAGACTTCGCATAAATCGGGATCGGTGCGATAACGCGTCACTTGGTATAAATCGTCAAAGTAGCGTTGAGCTGAATAAGATCCAAAATCTGTTTTTTGAATTTCATCGGTTGTTAAATCGGGAACGAGATTGATAATATCTTGTGCATCGTTAAAGATGAATCGAAAAGCGCCAGCTGCGTAGCGCGAATTTCCACCGCTCTCAGATTCGGGTGCTCGCTCCAGCACAGTCACTTGTGCGCCTTGTTCTTGCGCAGCGATGGCCGCAGACAATGCGGCATTGCCAGCGCCTACAACAATAACGTCGGTTGAAGTCTTCATGGATTAATGGACCGCAGTTTCTTGAAGAACTTGCTGAGCCGCATGACGCCCTGATACAAAAGCCCACGACAAATGATGACCGTGACCATCAAGTAACACACCGCCTTGGCCAGCTGACCCGCAGGCGTACAAATGAGGAATCGGTTTTTGATTTTTACCGATCACTTGCAATTGTTCATTCACATTCAAGCCGCCTTCTGTGATAGTGATGTAGCCGCGCACAGGACCGAGCGCATAAAAAGGCCCTTGTTCGATAGGTCCGCAAGCAGGATTTTTTTGATTGTGTTGTCGCAATGTGTTTTGCAGTTGTGTGAGATCGATATCAATTGTTTTTGCCAGTTGATCAATCGTATCTGCGCGATGAAAAATGTCGGGTCTTGAGTGCTCATAATCTTTGAGATAGGCATACGCAATACCAGGGGCCGTCGAAATGAAGTGCGGCCATGCTTGAAATTGTTGCGCTAACTTTTGATCAAAAACAATATAGCCTTTGTTATGCTGATCTAAGGCTAAATGGCGCGCTGGACTTTTAAAGTCAACGTCAATCAAGGTTCCTGCCATATTGATCAATGCCGCGCCTGCTTTAAAAAGAGCGGGTTCGGGTCCTAATACAGTGGTCACCATTTTCATCATGAAGGGACGAATGATGGCAGGCGGTAAATACTTCATGGCCCATTGCATCAATTGAGCAATCGTTTTGGTTGGTGGCAAGCGTGAAAGCCATCCAGCATTTTCTTGCGGAACAAAACGCATGCGAGGAATATAAAAGGCCGCATAGTCGCCGTTGATGATTTGAGCGCCATATTTTTCGGCAACCAAAAGACCGTCTCCTGTGTTGATCGACACAACTGGCGCTGCATTGACAACAGCTGGATCAAAAAATCGTTCGCGCATTTCCCGGCTGCCGCTGAAATCACCACTTGCCAAAATAACAGCGCGCTTGGCATAAATTTTTTGAATGTGTTGATCGCTATTTAAAACTTGAACGCCACAAACCTGACCATCTTCAAATAAAAGATCGTGTAATTTTGTATTGCATGCGATTTGGACCCCTGCTTTTTTGCAATGTTTAACAAGGTAATACACCATAGCCACACCGCCAGGAACGGCATTGTGCATACGCGGTTTTGTATGAGGTGATTCGGCATGCGGGCCCATAAATTCAACACCCAGATCCATCAACCATTGCAATGTGTCAGGGGCTTTATCAACCAGCAATCGACGCAACTGCATGTTGTCTGCTCTTTTTGCATTGGCGTTAACCAAATCCATATCCGCAAAGTGTTGATCGCAACTGTCTACAACGCCTGCTTTTTTTTGATGCGGCGACGAACTGGTTGTGAATGCACCAACTGACCATGCGGTTGCGCCACCGGGTTGCGGCGCTTTCTCAATGATTAACACGCGCAAACCATGTTGTGCAGCCTCTAAAGCCGATGCCAATCCCGATCCACCCGCACCTACCACGATCACATCAAACACAGATGAGGGATTTTGTTCAGAGGAATTCATATTTTTTAAATCGTTGGAGGATTAATTAAATCAGCAACTGCTTCGATGCCGTATTTGTACACTTGAATGCCAAGCCCACAAATAACGCCTTGTGCCGCACGACTGAGGTAGGAGGGTGGTCTGAACGAATCGCGTTTGTAAATATTAGTGATGTGAATTTCAATCACAGGAATCGTCACAGCCATGACCGCATCGTGCAATGCAAGAGAGGTGCGTGCGTATGCCCCTGCATTGATTACCACTGAGGCATTGGCATGGTGCGCTTCATGAACCCAATCAATTAATACGCCTTCGTGATTACTTTGTCTGAAATCTAAAATTAAATTTTTGGCTAGGCAGGTTTTTTCACACAACTTTTGTACATCGGCTAATGTTTGCGTGCCATACAACTCAGGTTCGCGCGTGCCCAATAAATTCAAGTTCGAACCGTTTAAAACAAAAACGGTTCGAGTGAGTGTGCTTGAATCAAAGTTCATTGTGGTTTGATGCCTGCTTCGGCCACTACTTTTTGAATACGTCTGTAATCGTCTTTGATGAGTGTGCTGAACTCTTCAGGCGTGTTGTAGGAAACAACCAAGCCCATCTCTGTGAGTGCTTTTTTAACTTCGGGTGCATTCAATGCAATTTTCATTTGATCATTGAGTTTTTTAACAATAGGCGCTGGCGTACCTGCAGGTACCGCAATGCCATACCAACCCGCAAGTTGAAATCCAGGCAGTGTTTCTCCAATCGTGGGCACCTTAGGAAATTGAGGCACGCGCGTTGGAGAGGTGACACCAATGGCGCGCAAACGACCTGAATCCACGTGCTGTCCTAAACCGCCAAACGATTGAACGGTCATCGAGGTTCGACCCGCCATTAAGTCGGGCAATACAGGTGCTTCGCCTTTGTAGGGAATGTATTCCATCTTAAAACCTGCAGCACTGGCAATCAATACCATGGATAAATGCGCTTGACCACCAACGCCGCCATGTCCACCTGTCAGTACGCCTGGATTGGCTTTTCCATAAGCGACGAGTTCCGCCACATTTTGCACGGGCAAACTAGGACTCACCACCAACATTGAGTAATACTGAACCATCAATGAAATGGGTTGCAGATCTTTAAGCGGATCAAAAGGCATTTCTTTGAGCACATGCGGATTGACAGTGATGTTTTGTGTAATGGTGGTGAGTGTGTAGCCATCGGGTGCGGCACGTGAACCTGCTGCAAAACCAATATTGCCGCCTGCGCCCGCTTTGTTTTCAATCACAACGCGTTGTCCAAGTCCCTTGGATAATTCATTTGCAACGATACGGCTGACTAAATCAGATCCACCACCAGGTGCAAAAGGAACAATTAATGTGATGGGCTTGATTGGATAGTCCTGAGCCTGAGTAAGCGTTATGAAAAAACACGCAATCAAAGCGAAGGACTTTTTAAAACCATTAACTTGTCTCATTTTCTATACCTTTATTTTGTAACACTCCAAGAACTTTAGCCTGCTTCATTTTTATCGTCAAGGGGTTAATACCTATAAGTGTCTAGTGTGAAAGGCTAATGCAAGTTTGTAAACTCGCTGACATGGATCAAACACTTCAACAAATTGCTCGCTACGCGTCAAACTTTACTTTTTCAAATTTATCTTCTGATGTGATTTCGGATGGTAGGAAAAGATTGATCGACGTTGTAGCGTGTGCAGTAGCTGCGTATGACAAACAACCATCTGCCATTGCACGCCAAATAGCGATGCAACATGCCGCATTGCCACAGGCGCAGTTAATTGGAACTCATCATTTCTCGAGTGTTGAGATGGCAGCATTTGCCAACGGCGTGATGATTCGATATCTTGATGGTGCAGATACGTATCCAGGTGGTGGCGGACATGGCAGTGATTGCTGGGCAGGAATATTGGCTGTCGCACAATTTAAAAAATCAACACTTCAAGAAATAATCACGGCCATTACTTTGGCTTATGAAGTTTTTTATCGTTTGTTTCAAGCGGGTAATTTTCGCGAACATGGTTTGGATAATGTCTTGTATGTCACGGTGGGGACAGCAGTGGGCGTGTGTCATTTACTCAAACTCAACGAACAACAGATAGCCCATGCAGTTTCTATGGCACTTACAGGTCATTTGCCAATGGGCGTGGCGCGTACAGGTGTCTTATCAATGTGGAAGTCGGGTGCGTCGGGAAATGCGGCGCGCAATGGTGTTTTTTGTGCCATGTTGGCTCAATTGGACTTTGACGCGCCTGCACAACCGTTTGAGGGTGTCAGAGGTTTATTTGAAATCACTAAAAAATTTACTTGGCCGCTGTTGCCCTCGAAACCCACAGA
>RFYV01000121.1 GCA_009921265.1 Betaproteobacteria bacterium
GTGCACTCATGAGTGCACTGCTGAGTTTGTCGACAATATGTGCTGGTGTTTTGGGTGGTGCATGGATGCCACCAAATGCAGTCAAACTCACCTCTGGAAAACCTAACTCTGCCATGGTTGGCAAATTTGGAAGCGTTGGCCATCTTTCTGGATACGCAACTGCCAATGCTCGCAGCCGACCTTGTTCAACAAGTCTTATTGCACCAGCGTCCCACATGAAGTCAATTCTTCCAGTAATAAGATCAGTACTAGATTCATTGAGCCCCTTGTATGCAACGTGAACCAGTTCCTTAATGCCTGCTTTATTTCTGAATAATTCACCCACTAAATGGTTGGGACCACCAATGGCGTGAGTTCCATAGCTTAGGCCAGTAGGTGTTGCTTTCGCCGCCTTAACTAAATCATCAACGGATTTAAAGGGGGAATCATTTCGGACAATCAAGTAAGAAGGGACTTGACCAATTAATCCAACTGGTACAAGGCTGTCTGGATCGTACGATAAATTTTTATGCAACAGTTTGTTGAGAACATTAGAACCAATTGTGCTGAAGAAAAGTGTATAGCCATCGGGAGCCGCCTGTGAAACGAATGCAGCACCAATGTTTGTGGAACCGCCTGGTTTGAAATCAATGATAAAAGGTTGCCCTAATTTGTCGGACATAGATTTCAAGACAGCTCTTGTCGTAACTTCGGCACCAGGTCCAAATGGAAATACAAGTCTAATAGGCTTGTTTGGATAGTCTGATTGAGCCAATGAAGTTGTGATTGCACAAGGTAGAAGTGCTGACGTTAATAGGAAATCTCTTTTTGTTAACTTTGACTTGAAAACGTTCATCATTGCGAATTCCTTTGTTAATTGGGCACTTAATTAACTGCTTAATGACTCTTTAAAAAAAGTTTTCATATGATTTACAACAACCTGAAAAATTTCAGGGTTGCGCGGCTCATAAACATCAACATGGTTTGCGTTAGGAATAATGACTAACTTCTTTGGCTCATGTGCTTTGGCATAAAAGCTTTTGGCTTCAAAGACAGAAACAATCGTATCTCGTTCTGTGTGAATAAACATAAGAGGGCGAGGTGTAATGCGATCGAGATAATTTTCAGGTGCAAAATCTTGCAAGTGGTCATAGTTTTCCAAGGGGTAACCCTCTGGATACTTTTCAGCAACTTTGTACATCGTGACAATAGAGTCCGCTTCTGCTCGGCCTGATGGAACCAATTCATCATAAGGAACACGTCTAGACTGACCTGTCATCACCCTTTCGATGCGATCAATCTTCATCATGTCTTCCCAATCTAAGCGTTGTGAATAGGTTCGCTTGTCCTTTGCGCTTCTGCCGCAATCGGCAGACGATCCAACAGAAACAGCACATCGAATGTTTTCGTCATGTGCTGCAGCCATCATGCCTACACTGCCGCCAAAACTGGTTCCATATAAACCAATTCGATTGACATCCACATCAGGTCGTTGACGCAAATAAATCATGGCGCTTAGTACATCGGTCACTTGATCCCAAGGCTTATTCTTCAGTCTTACGCCTTCACTTTCACCAAATCCACGATGATGAAAGTCCAAGGTATTGAACCCGGCAGCAGAAAGTTCGCGAATGTATCCCGGCATGTAAATTTCTTTGCGACCGGTATACCCGTGTAAACAAACGATGGTCGGCATAGGTTGCCCATCCTTCGCTCCAGCAGCTCTCGTGAATTGGCCGCTAATTTTTAACCCATCGCTGTAAAAGTTAATTTCTTCATGATGCGGGTCATAGTTTTTTTCTGTCATGACTGTCCTCTGTATATTGGATGGTTATTTGTGCGGTTCATCCTAAAATTAAGATGTACCTATGGCAAATCATTTGATTTGATGATGTCAATCAGAAAGAGTGATGCATTGATCTTTTGTGCATTCAGTCATCTCTATGTGGCAATTGTTTAGAAAGCTGGAATGCCTGTCATAGCCCTGCCTAAAATGAGCGCATGTATGTCATGAGTTCCCTCGTAGGTGTTGACTACTTCTAAGTTCACCAAATGGCGTGCAACACCAAATTCATCACTGATGCCATTGCCGCCCATCATGTCTCTGGCCTTTCGTGCAATTTCCAGTGATTTGCCACAGGAATTGCGTTTCAGGATGGATGTGATTTCCACAGAAGCAGTGCCTTTGTCTTTCATGCGACCTAAGCGCAAACAACCGAGTAACCCTAGAGAAATTTCAGTCTGCATATCAGCTAATTTTTTTTGGATTAACTGATTTGCAGCCAAAGGTTTATTAAACTGTTTTCGGTCTTTCGTGTACTGAAGTGCTGTTTGCCAACAAAACTCGGCAGCACCAAGTGCGCCCCATGCAATGCCATATCTGGCAGAGTTAAGGCAAGTGAATGGACCCTTGAGCCCTGTGATTTCAGGAAATGCGTTTTCTTCCGGGACAAAAACACTGTCCATCACTATTTCACCAGTGATAGAGGCTTTGAGCCCCACCTTCCCATGGATGGTAGGTGCCGTTAAGCCTTTCATGTTTTTTTCTAATATAAATCCACGAATGGGGCCAACCTTTCCAGCGTCACTGACTTCTTTTGCCCAAACTATAAAAATATCTGCAATGGGACTGTTTGAAATCCACATTTTGCTGCCCTTGAGTTGGTATCCACCCGCCACCTTTAGCGCTCGTGATGTCATATTTCCGGGATCGGAACCGTGATCTGGCTCAGTTAACCCGAAACAACCAATCCACTGACCAGTCGCTAACTTAGGTAAGTATTTTTGCTTTTGGTCTTCTGTACCAAATTCAAAAATAGGAACCATGACCAATGACGATTGCACACTCATCATGGATCTGTAACCTGAATCTACGCGTTCAACCTCCCGTGCAATTAATCCATAAGCGACGTAATTAAGTCCTGGCCCTCCATATTTCGATGGAATGGTGGGTCCTAGCATTCCCAATTCGCCCATTTCTCGAAAAATATGAATATCGGTTTTTTCATTTCGAAATGCATCAATAACACGTGGCATTAATTTTTCTTGACAGTAGTTGAATGATGCATCGCGAATCATCCGTTCTTCATCCGATAACTCACTTCCGATTAAAAAAGGGTCTTGCCAATTGAAGCTAGCATGATCCATTTTTTACCTTAAGTTAAGCTTGAAAAAATCAATCATGTGTCCTACAACGACTTTAAACACTTCAGGGTTCCGTGGTTCATAAACATCAACATGGTTTGCTTTAGGAATAATGATCAGTTTTTTAGGCTCTTTTGCTTTTTCATAAAAGTGTTTTGATTCTGAAACTGCAACCATGGTGTCTTTTTCTGTATGCAAAAAAAGAACGGGCCGAGGTGATATTCGATCAACATATTTTTCAGGTGAGAACCCAGCTGAATGATCGGAATTTTCAATAGGGTATCCTTCTGGATATTTCTCATCTACCTTGTACATGGTCGAAATTGAGTCGCGTTCTGCGCGACCAGAAGGTGCCAGTTCACCATAAGGAATGCGGCGTGACTTGCCAGTCATCACACGCTCGATGCGATCGATCTTCTTGACCTCTTCCCAATCGAGTCTGTCAGAGTAGGTTCTGAGGTTGTAAGAGTTTCTCAAACCATCAGCAAATGAACCTACAGCCACCGCGCAACGAATTGTTTCATCCAGTGCTGTAGCCACCATGCCGGTCGAACCACCATAGCTAGTGCCATAAAGCCCTATGCGATCGGGATCTACGTCAGGCCTTTGTCGCAAATAAATGACTGCGCTGTGAATGTCGGTGACTTGATCCCATGGCTTGCACCGTAATTTGACGCCTTCACTGTCCCCGTATCCGCGGTGGTAAAACTCCAAAGCGTTGAATCCTGCAGCAGACAACTCGCGGATGTAGCCTGGCATATAGATTTCTTTGCGACCCGTATAGCCATGAATACAAACAATGGTAGGGTTGCGAGTACCTGGTTTTGTGTTTGCAGCTGGGGTGAAGTGGCCCGCTATTTTGAGCCCATCGGCATAAAAATGAACGGCTTCTTGTTTGGGTTGGCTTGAACTCATAGCTTTGATCCAATTTGTTGTAAAAGAAATTGATCCTAAGCAAGCACATCGATGAAGACAAATTATTTGAAATGATTATGCGTATTAAGAATTCTGATGTGACTACGTTTTGAATGCGCTTAATCAGTTTCAGTAATGCTAAGCATCACTGAAGATAATTGGCTAATTTTGATAAGTTTTCCTAAGATATTCACTTAAGTCAAACCAACTAGATACACGCTAATGCAGGCAACTATTTCCAAGCATTTCGATGGCAAAGAATTGCTAAACGTGAGTGCGACCTTTCATTTTGAGGGGCGTGTCATGGACGCTGCTTCTCAGTCAACGCGAGGCTCACAACTTGCCGGCGGATTAAATGCTATGGGTTTGCGCGAGGGCGATGTTCTGGCTGTTTTGTTGCGAAATTCAGAACTTTTTGTCGATGTCATACATGCTTGCCGTCTAACTGGCATCAGCTTCTGCCCCATCAACTGGCACTTCACTGCAGATGAGGTAAGTGTGCTGCTGTTGGACAGCGGTGCAAAAGTGTTGTTGGCACATGGAGACCTCCTAGATAACATCTTGAACGTGACTTCAACTGAACTTACTTTGTTGTCTGTAGGTATGAGTCAATCACAGAGAGCTCTGGCCTACGAAACTTGGTTAATCGATCAACCCGCATACAGTGGCCCGTTGGTATCACCTGGCGGTCACATGGTCTACACCTCAGGCACTACTGGCAGGCCAAAAGGCGTTGTTCGAGACCGTATTCCTGTGTCAGACCTAGAATTCCACTCAACACAATCTAAACGCTTGGTCGAACTAGCACTCGGTATCAGTGCCGGTTGCCGCGCTTTGGTACCTGCGCCTCTTTACCACAGTGGGCCAAGCGCTTTCATGCAACATGCATTGCGCCTTGCCGAGAGCGTGGTACTCATGTCTCACTTTGACGCCGAAGAATTGCTGGCGCTCATTGAGCGTCATCGCATAGAAGTCGTCTATTTGGTCCCTATCATGTACGTGAGGTTGCTGCGCCTGCCAGAGGCGGTTCGCCATCAATACGATATCTCTTCTTTGCGTTTTGTGGCTTCTACCGGTTCACCCTGTGCGCCCGACGTCAAGCGCGCGATGATTGAGTGGTTTGGCCCCATCATCAATGAGACGTATGCTTCAAGCGAAGCTGGCATGATTACTTCTATCAGCTCAGTTGAAGCACTGCAGCGCCCAGGCAGTGCCGGCCGCCCAGTATTAGATGCAAAAGTTCGCATCTTGAATGAAGTCGGAGAACAGCTTCCTACAGGTGAAGTCGGTCTAATTTATGTGCGACAACCCGTATACCCCGACTTCACTTACCGGCATAACGACGCT
>RFYV01000122.1 GCA_009921265.1 Betaproteobacteria bacterium
TGTTCAATTTTTAACTGGACACTAATGATTTCAATTAATTCTTTGAGAGTTTGCGCGTGTGCCTGAGGCAGGATGCAAAATAAAAAAAGTTGGATCGCAAAGGAGACGCTACAACTTTTGACGATGCAATAAATATGACCGTTGAGGTTATTCACGGCTTTCCCGAAGCGTTTTATTTAAATAGAGCTCTATAATACTCTATTTTAATAAAAATTAAACTATAAGTTCTAAATAATGTTTAAAAAAGAAGATTGTTAATTTAGAAAATGAATTGGAGGAGCACGATTTCATCTCGAGCAAAAAGTCAGTTTCAATATAATTCAACAATATGAATTCTTATTTATTAAAGAAAAGATTGTTTGCGCCCCCTTTGTTGTTAATCCATCATAAATTAGTTCAATAGAATCAATGCCTTCTGCAAAAAACTTCATTTACATCAAATGTTTGATAAGATTCTCTTCAAGGAGATGTTATGTCAAACCAATCTGATTCACTAGAAAGCGTTGTTATCGGCGATGGTGTCATCGTCAAGGGAACCTTCATTGTTCCATCCAAGGCGGTTGTTAATGGCGTGATCGAAGGTGATTTAACAGCCGAGGAAGTTCTGATCGGACCCACAGGCAGAATCACTGGGCGTTTATCGGCCAAAGTGATTGATGTGCGTGGTCAGTTGCACAACACCATCATCAGCGAAAAAAGTTTGATTGTCAGATCAACCGGCAAAATTGCTGGCAATGTGCATTATTCTGAAATTGAAATAGAAAAGGGTGGCGAAATTGAAGGCGCTTTGCATCAAGGCTCTGTTGATTCGAACACGCCAAGCGTTTCTGTTTTTATTTCTCAACCCGAACCCAGCGAACCGGAGAATTGATTCCAATCATTCGTTTTTCAAATGAAATTAATCGGTAGTATTTTTTCACTTATTAAAAGTTTACCTCAGTGGATTTACATCTGTTGGTCCCGTGAGTATGCTGACGCAAGAATTATCTTAGAACAGAATGCCGAACTAAATTACATTAATATTTCTGCTCGCATGCAACGTGTGATTGTGCGTGGTGGAATTATTGTGACCTTGGGAACGCTAATCACGCTTATTTTTCTTTCGGCAACAAGCTTAGGTTTGATGATCAGTCGACAGCAACTCGAACGCTCTCATGAAGAGGTTTATCGTGCACTGATGAGCAGTGCCTCTGATGGAGAGTCTGTAGAGAAATTGGGATTGAGCGAAGAGCAAATGCTTTCATTGGCGCAAACCATTCGTGATCGCGACATGAGCATTCGTCGATTCGTTGATACATCGATGATTGCTGTCACTCAAGAAAACAGCACCCTCAAAAACGAGTTGGACTCTTCTGGACTGACAGAAAAAATCGTCAAGATCATTCAACAAAATGCTGCTAAGGGTGGTTTTTCCACTGAGTTGGACATCAAAACCAATCCCTTACTCCAAGGTAAAGTGGCAGATGAATTGGCAACCAATCGTTCTTTGCGTGAAGTTTTGTATGCCTTGCCCAATCGTTTGCCCATTTCTAATTTCTCGGTGACATCTGATTTTGGAATTCGAAAGCACCCCCTGTCTGGCCGACCTCACTTCCATACAGGCATGGATTTGCAGAGTGAAACGGGTGATGACAAGGTGAACCCAGTCAAGCCTGGCGTGGTAGTTTTATCGGAATACCATCCTGAGTATGGAAATATGATTGTTGTTCGGCACTCCAATGGTGTAGAGTCCTTGTATGCGCATATGTCCCAACTATTGTCCAAGGTCGGCGACAAAGTCACCACCGACAGTTTGATAGGATATATTGGTAACACAGGCGTTTCCACAGGCAAACACCTGCATTTTGAAATTTTGGTGGGCGGTTACCCCGTCAACCCACAGAAGGTGATTCGCACGGCCCAATATGTTCAACAAATACAAATGGCCTCGCCCTAATGAACAACCAGAAATCGCAGAAGAACTTGCGGTATCCTTTGAATCAAACGAAAATTCATCCCTAACCTTTCCCACTCCCATAGAACCACCTCTTCAAAGAAATAACATGATGGATATCATTTCCTCCAATTCATCGAAACCCTCCATTCTGAGCGAAGGTTTTTCGTTTCGTGGCGAGTTATCCGCTAAAGGGGCTATTCATGTGGAAGGTTCGCTCAACGGGCAGATTCAGGTTGACGATTTAACCATTGGTTCCAAGGGTCAAGTCGAAGGCGTAGTAACTTGTTCAAGTTTGCATATCAAGGGTAAGTTTTCAGGTACGGCAACTTGTAGTGAGTTGATTGTGACTTCCTCTGCTGCTGTTGATGGACACGTTGTTTACCAAACTCTGTCGGTTCAAAAAGGTGCATCCATTAAAGGTGAGTTGTTACTCGTCAAGTAAGCCTTTTCTAATTAGAAAGCTCTCATGTCAGATACCGATCAAATCAATGGCATGTTATTGCAGATCAAGCGAGATGAGCTTGGATGGGCGGTTTCTGATATGGCAACCAGTGCTTGTCTTTCGGTCAAGCAGGTCAAGCAAATAGAACAAGGCGGGATCAGTGCCTTTTACAGCCCCACCGTTAAATTGACAGCAGCCAAAAAGATGGCCCATATATTGGGTGTGAGCGAAGATGAATTATTTGGGCGTATTGTGCCCTTTGCACCATCTGTCGCGCACGAAGAGTTTGTTGCACTGCCTGAGACTTCTGCCCTTGGTTTTAAAGGTGAGACATCGGCGACTGTTTTTAGAAGTCACGATTTGCACGAATTGGCTCAACCGCCAGAGCATCCACAAGAAGTGCAAGACGACGTTAATCATAATGAGGCTGTCAGCGTTCATTTAAATGAAGTTGCTCCTGAGTCCAATGAATCAAACGAGAGCTCGGGTAATCATTTAATCAAGATCATTGCGCTTTTTGTATTGGCGATTGCGTCAGCAGCATACTTTAGCCAACAGGAAAATAAAGTTGAAAAGACAGAGCCTCCACTAGCGACGCCAGAGCTTGTTCCACCCGTTGCGCCTGCAGTGTCAACCGAGGCCTCTGCGACACCGCCAGTCACCGAAGAGCAACCCGCTACACCTGCACCCCAGGCACCCTCTGTATTGCCACCAGCAACCACAACGCCTGCGGTTACCGTCCCTGCGCTTACAAAGCCCGCCACAACTGATACAACTAGCAAGCCTTAACGTTGGAGTTATTGCGGCGCGCCTAATTGAATAGCTGATTCGCGAGACTTTTCAAGATCAATTGGATTTCCTGTAAGATTCCAACCTTGCAAATGTTGCTGTGCAATTTGATTCAATGCTTTGATCCAAGTGTCTGAATCGTTAAGGCATGCAATATAAGAGTAATGTTCTCCGCCTTCTTCTTCGAAGGCTTCTTTAACTTCCATTGCAACTTCTTCTAATGTTTCGAGACAGTCGCTCGTAAAGCCAGGACACACCACGTCCATGGACTTGACGCCCTGCTGGGCCAGTTGTCGCACGGTGGGTTCTGTATAAGGTTGCAGCCATTGCGCTTTACCAAAACGCGATTGAAAACAAATTTTGAATTCGTCTTGATTCAAACCCAGTGCCTCAGCAAGTAATCGTCCTGTTTTGTGACATTCGCAAAAATACGGATCACCTAACTCTAATGTGCGCAAAGGAACGCCATGAAAACTCATGATCAATAGTTGATTGCGGCCGTGCGCTTTCCAATGCATTTGAATGCTATCAGCCAATGCTTGAATATAAAGAGGATGATCGTGATAGTGATTGACAAAACGAAGCTCTGGAATGGTTCGAATGCGCGATGTCCATAGCGACACATGATCGTAAATACTTGCGGTTGTGGTGCCCGAATATTGTGGATAGGCGGGCAATATCAATATTTTTGTGCAGCCTTGTTTTTTGAGTTCATCGAGTTGTGACTCGATCGAGGGCTGACCATAGGTCATCGCAAATCGAACAACGACCGAAGATGCATCAAAGGTTTTTTGCAATTGATCGGCTTGTAATTGTGTCCAAACTTTGAGTGGTGAGCCTTGGTCAGTCCAGATACTGGCGTATTTTTTGGCAGATTTGGCGGGCCTGACCTGCAAAATTACACCGTGCAAAATGGCCAGCCACAACAGTCTAGGGATTTCGACAACCCGAGAATCACCTAAAAACTGAGCCAAATAACGCTTGAGTGCCTTGGGCGTGGGTGAATCGGGTGTGCCTAAATTGCAATATAAAATACCAATACGTGAGCGTTCCCCATGGCGGTGCTCGGGCTCAGGCGAGAATCTAGATTTCATTAGCATGCGTTATTCTCTCTCATCCATGATCAATACCAAACCCATTCGCGCAATTACTTTAGATTTGGATGACACGTTGTGGCCTGTATGGCCGACTATTCGTCAGGCTGACTCGGCTTTGCAAGCGTGGTTGAAAGAACACGCACCACTCACAGCGGTTTTGTGTTCAGATACCAACGTCACTCAGCGCATTCGTTCAAACGTCAATCAGAAATTATCGCATCTTGCGCATGACCTCAGTGCATTGCGTTTGGAGTCGATTCGACAAGCGCTCCTAGAAGCAGGGGAGGACACTCATTTAGCTGAACCCGCATTTGAAGTATTTTTTAGTGCGCGTCAACAAGTGACTTTTTTTAATGATGCGTTACCTGCGCTTGAATCTTTGTCTGCTATGTTTCCATTGATTGCACTGTCCAACGGTAATGCCGATATTCATCGCGTTGGTATTGAACATTTTTTTCAAGCGTCGATCAGTGCGCGTGATTGTGGGTTTGCAAAACCAGATCCAAGAATTTTTTGGCAAGCAGCACAATTTTTAAAACTTGAGCCGCATGAAATATTGCATGTGGGCGATGATGCGGCGTTGGATATTTTGGGTGCAAGAAAAGCGGGCTTGCCTTGTGTATGGTTGAATCGCGATGCAGTGGATTGGGCGCATCACCCAGAAGATATTCCTGCTCAAGTTTCAACTTTGACTGATTTGGTCAATCACTTGCTGGCCAGATAAAACCGCGCCCTCTAATGTTGAAGGGTAGGGCCCTTCAATATAGTCGCCGCAGGCCCAAAGCCCTGGGCCGACATTCAAAGCTGGTCTTGTGATGCCTGGCTTGCATGAAAAGCTGGCGCGTTTTTCGACGACTGTGGTGATGACTTCAAGATCTGAAAACCCCAAATGATGCGCTTGATCAAGAACCGATTGAGTGATGGTGTCGCGATCTCCAAGACTGGCGCTGATAACCCAGGACCACAAACCTTTTTTGTTTGGATTTTGACTGATGA
>RFYV01000123.1 GCA_009921265.1 Betaproteobacteria bacterium
GTTGCTCGCCGTGACCATCCCCGAAGAGCGCGGTAGTTTTAAAAGATTTTGTGCGTTGCTGGGCGATTTGCCTGCGTTTGGAGGTGCCAAGTCTCCACGGCAAGTGACGGAATTTAATTACCGAATGAGTGATGTTCAAGTGGCGCATGTGTTTGTTGGCATCACCACCACTAAGAAGGGTGAGAGCCTAAAAATCGCCGCACACTTGGACAAAAATGGTTTTAAAGCACTCGATTTAACACATGATGAATTAGCAAAAGAACATTTGCGCCACATGGTGGGTGGGCCATCGAGTCTTGCTCAAGACGAGCGATTGATGCGATTTATTTTTCCAGAGCGGCCTGGCGCGTTGATGAAGTTTTTATCAGCAATGAGACCTGGCTGGAACATCAGTTTGTTTCATTACCGCAACCAAGGCGCGGATTACGGAAAAATATTGGTAGGCCTTCAAGTGCCTGCCAATGATGACAAAGCGTTTGCTGGTTTTTTGCGCAACTTGGGTTACCCGTACGTGGACGAAACACTCAACCCAGCGTACCGATTGTTTTTACAAAAATAAAATTTAGTTGCGTATGGGCAAGTTCACTTCAAGTGCACTTGCGCCTAATGCGGATGCTCCAATAGATACTTTGTTGGACTCAACCGACTGCAAAATCCAACCATCGACCAATGTGGCACCCACACGGTATGGCTTGGAAGCTTGACCATCAACCGACAAAAGTGCAACACCATCTGATTTGCCCGCTTTTGCAATACCAACCAAGACAAAACGCGAGGCCGTATTGGGTTGCTCTTTGGCAGCGGGGGTCGAATTGGCTCCGCCCAATGCTTTGGTTAATTGCACATGAGTGGGAGTGAATGTTGCGGCATCGTTAACGGCCATGACGGGTTGAGTGGACGCTGAGGGTTGCGGCCACCACTTCAAGCCCCAAAAGACAGCAGAAAAAATGGCCAATAACCAAAAAACACCAGCGGCAAGCGGTGCTTTGTAGGTTAAACCTGTGGTTGATTGAGAAAAAGATGCGGAAGAAGCCATGGCAAGCATTATCATCCAGTTATAAATGTTTGTCTGACGGAAAATCAAATGCATACCCATTTTATAAATAAAACTACCACCCGCCTAAAACAAAAAATTCAACGCGGCTTTACTCTCATTGAAATCATGGTGGTGTTGGTCATCATCGGTATTCTTGGCGCGTTAATTGTGCCGCGTGTGCTCGATCGTGCAGACGACTCGCGTGTGACGGCCGCGCGCACCGACGTCAACAACCTCACGCAAGCGCTCAAATTATTTCGTTTAGACAATATGCGCTACCCCACAACCGAGCAAGGTTTGCAATCATTAGTGGCCAAGCCAACCGCTGGGCCCGAGTTGCCCAATTGGAGACCTTATCTGGATAAGCTCCCCAACGACCCATGGGGCAAGCCTTATCAATTTCTAAATCCGGGCATCAAAGGTGAAGTGGATGTTTTTTCATTCGGTGCTGACGGCCAAAGCGGTGGCGAGGGCAGAAACGCAGACGTTGGCAGTTGGCAGTAAATTTTTGTCGCACCACATGCGACGCCAAAAAGCATTCACACTGATTGAACTGCTGGTTGTTTTAACCATTGTTGCTTTTGCAAGTGGCATGGTTGTTTTAAGCATGCGAAGCAGTGGCACGGCTCAACTCACGCAAGACGCCGATCGATTGATTGCTCACTTAGAAGCCGCTCGCGCTCTTGCGCGCATGCAAGGCACACCGCTGCGTTGGCGCTCGGTTGAAAAAGGTTTTGTGATTGAACCTGCACTTTTATCTGCTTCTAATGCTCAAGCCATTCCATGGTTGAGCGTCAATACACAATCTATCACACCATCAATTTTTTTATCTTCTGAACCCCTCATTGGCTCACAAGAAATTACATTAACAGACGCCTCCAACAATCAAGTGCGCATGCGCGTCAAGACCGATGGATTAGGCCCGTTTATTCGCCAATGAAATCCCTTCAACCCACACTTGGTCAAGGATTCACTTTAGTAGAAGTGTTGGTTTCTTTAACGATTGTCTCTGTTGCGTTGATGGCGGGCTTGCGTGCGTCAGGCACACTCACAAACAATGCGCAACGCCAATTGGACATGGCACTGGCGCAATCGTGTGCAGAAAACACACTACAAGCGATTAAATTAGCGGAACAATTTCCAAGCATCGGTGACTCGTCACAAAACTGTTTGCAACTGGGCAAAAACTTTCAGGTCTATCTCAAAATCAGGCCCACACCCAACCCTGCATTTAGGCGAGTCGATGTGCAAGTGCTTGATCAAAAATTCCCATTGATGAGTTTGTCCACTGTGATTGGCAAATATTAAGCATGAAAAATCGCGGCTTCACACTCGTCGAAGTTTTGATTGCAATTGCCATCATGGCCGTGTTGGCGGGCTTGGGTTGGCGCGGCATTGATGTGATGACGCGTTCACGCGACGCCAATATGTTGGCGGTTAATGATGTTGCAAAAATTCAGACCGCATTGGCGCAGTGGCAAACCGATTTAGACAGCGCAATTGCTCTGCCCGATTTGGGCAACAGCAGCGGCGTCGATTGGGATGGACGCACGCTCAGAATTTTGCGACGCAACAGTGCTGTGCAAGACAACCGCGCAGACGCGGGTTTGATTGTGGTTGCATGGACGTTGCGTGATGGGTTTTGGTGGAGATGGCAATCAACGCCCACGCTCACACAACAAGCTTTACTCGCTCAGTGGACGGCGGCGGCTGTATGGGGGCAAAACGCATCTTCAGATTTGATACAACAACAAAATCAATTGATTGCAGTGCAATCGTGGCAATTGTTTTATTACCGCGGCAATGCATGGAGCAATCCGTTGTCGAGTTCGGGCGCAACAAGCCCCAACGATTCAGCCAACAATGACGCGATTCCTGACGGCATTAGGTTGGAATTGAAATTACCAGCTTACTCCAACGGTGCTTGGGTGCGCGACTGGGTGCGTCCCAATTTTTGGCGAAATCGCGCATGACCACCCCCTATTTTTTAACTCGCTCAATCAAACAAAAGGGTGCGGCCATGTTGATGGCCTTACTCACTGTTGCTTTGGTTGCTGTGTTGTCGAGTTGGGCGATGTGGCAGTTGTGGCGTACCACCGAAGTCGAAACCACAGAGCGTAGCTTTCAACAATCGCGGTGGTTATTAAATGGCGCGCTCGACTGGGCCCGCGTTGTTTTGCGAGAGGACAAAAGAGCTTCTGAGCTCGACCATTTGGGCGAGCCTTGGGCCGTACCGCTCAAAGAGTCTCGTTTGTCTGCGTTTTTAGCCTCCGATAGTTCGGGGGGTGTTGAAGACGAGCAAGGTCTTTTGAACCAAGTTTTTTTATCGGGTCGCATCTCCGACTTGCAATCGCGGATCAATGTCAACAATTTGCTTGATGGTGGACGCTTATCGCCCACATATACACGCGCTTTTATTAAATTATTTTCTGTGTTGGGTTTGCCGATGAGCGAGCTCGATTTATTTTTGCAAAATTTTTTAGCCTCGCACAATAAATCGTCTAAGGAAGGCAACACGCCAATCATGCCTCAACGATTGGAGCAATTAACGTGGCTGGGGCTTTCGCCCCAAACCGTGGCGCAATTGGCGCCTCACGTCACGGTATTACCCGCATTCACGCCCCTTAACCTCAATACTGCAAGCGCAGAGGCCATTTTTGCGAGCATCCCACTACTAGAGATGTCGACCGCGCGTAACTGGGTGCGCAAACGACAGGCCAAGCATTGGACTTCGTTGGACGCCATGCGCTCGGAATTAGGGGTTGGCGGGGCCAATATCAACGAAAGAGAGCATCAATTGTCGACCAAGTATTTTGAAGTGATCGGACAGGTGAGATATAACCAATTGGTGCTCATTGAAAGGTCGGTTGTGCTGCGTGACGGGGCCGATTTAAAAATACTTTGGCGAGAAAGACGCCCGCCAGGTGCGCAGCCCGGATGTCTACTTACAATCGATCCGCCATGCTAATAGTTTCCATTCCACTCCAACGCCCAGCGGCTTACGATTTTGTTCTAAGCCCTGACGGCTTGAGCATGGGCGCAACGGGTCAGGCACCTGCGGCCACGCTCTCGCGAACGGCTGGTGAAATCGTCGCAGTCATTCCTTGGCAGGCCTTGTCTTGGTTTCAAGTGACACTGCCCAAGGGTTCGCACACTCGCTTACAAGCTGTCGTCACAAGTCTTCTTGAAGAACGCCTTTTAGAAGACGTGTCGCAACTGCATTGGGTCTTGGCACCCTCCAACAAAGATGTTGCACGCACCGGTGGTCAAACACTTGTTGGCGTTTGTAACAAATCATGGTTGCGCGACGCTTTGCAACCGCTACAAGCGGCAGGCCTGTTGGTGCAACGCATTGTTCCCGAACTTTCACCATCGATGGCGTCCGCTCCTTTGCTGCACATGATACAAACCAATCGATCCGATCAAGCGCTGCTATGCACATCCAACGCTGTGCTTGCACTCCCCCTTCAAAATCGATCGCTCAATGCTTTTGAAGAACTCAAACAATCGGAGCTCAAACTTCGCGCTGAGCCTGCAATGGCCGAAAAACTTCAATCTTTGTTTTCTCGCGAAGTACAAATTCAAACTTCTTCACAACGCTATTTGCAAGCTACTCGCAGTGGGTGGGATTTTGCGCAAGGTGAATGGCAACAAACGCAAGGCGTGCGCATCATTCGATCTTTCAACGACGCATGGAATACATTCTTTCGTGCGCCGCATTGGACAATTGCCAGATATGGCTTATTCGCACTACTCGTCATTCACTTAATCGGACTCAATGCTTGGGCCTTGCGTCTCAATCAGCAAATGCAAGATCAACAAACGGCAATGAAACAATTGCTTCAAAAAAGTTTTCCAAAAGTTCAGCTCGTTATTGATGCGCCCATTCAAATGCAAAAAGCATTGCAATTACTCAGACAAACCAAAGGGGCGGCCTCTGAAGGCGATCTCGACGTAATGCTCAAAGCTTGGTCGACACAAATGCCCAGCGCTGCCGCTTTAAGTTCCATCCAATTTAAAAATAATGAACTCAAAATCAATGGCTTATCTTCGCAAACACTCGCACAAGCATCTGGCATTTCTTGGCAAACACAAGGTTTGGCTTGGAAGACAGAAGGCTCGGCTGGCATATTAAAACTGGCGGGGCAACCATGAGTTCTTTTTTTCAAACCGTTCAAAACAGCTTGCATCAAAAAAGCGCGCGCGAACAAATA
>RFYV01000124.1 GCA_009921265.1 Betaproteobacteria bacterium
AATTGTGAATGACCAAGATTATGATTTGGTTGGCAACACGGTTAACAATTTTCCAAGCACAGCAACAGGCAATTTCACCATCATTCAATTTTCACCAAACAATCAAGGTGTGCCAAATGGTTCACCAGCATCGACTTCAACATTCACTGTCAGCGGCACACCAAATTACATATTCTCATATACACCAAATTATTTTGAGATTTATGGAAATGGGTGCTATTACGACCAAGGCACGGATTTCACAACCGCATCAGGCTTGTATACGCTTGTGCCAACCCCGACAAACAATACAACAGTTCTTGTTCAACAAACTTTTAATGGTGCAGGAGTAGCATAATGACGCAAGCGTTCAATCTTTCGCAATTAGCCAACAACGTAAACACCAGTGGTCAGCTTAATGCGGCGGCTGGTCTATATAACCAAACGCCTGTGGCAAACGGCGGCACTGGTGTCGCAACAGTCGCATCAGGTGCAATTCTTGTTGGCGCGGGTACATCAGCAATGACGGCAGTTCCTGCGGCAACAGCAAATAACGTGTTGACAGCAAACGGCACTGCATGGGTATCTTCAGCTTCACAAGGTGGGCCAGCACCTATAGTGCGTGTTTACACATCACCATCGCCTTGGACAAAACCAGCATCACTTAAAGGTGTAAACGTCACATTACTTTCTGGCGGCGGCAGTGGTTCTGTATGGAAGGGCCCTACTACTGGTGGTAATGGTGCAGGAGGGGGTGGTGGCTCAGGAGGAATGGGCGGTATTCCTGCGCCATCAATTCCCGGCCCTCTAACTGTGACTGTTGGTGCAGGAGGTGCGGCGGCAGGGCCGGGTGCATCTAATGCGTATACGCAAGGTAATACTGGCGGGTCAAGTAGTTTTGGCGCATTGCTTAGTTGTACTGGTGGCGCAGGAGGAAGTAACAACAATGGCGGCGCAACTGGTAGTTTTACGCCTAGCCCAACCGCAATAGGATTTAGTGGAACAGCGGGTACGCCTAGTTCTGTTCCAGCTACAGTTTCTGGCGGTGGCGGCAATTCTTTTCAATTATGGGGGTTTGGCGCTTCCCCAACTCCACAAGGGCCTGGCCCTGCACCTATTTCTGGTACAGCTGGCACAGGATATGGTAGTGGTGGTGGTGGCGCACAGTGTACAAACACGCCGGGTTTAGGTACATCAGGCCCCGGTACAGCGGGTTATGTCGTTGTTGAGGAGTTTTATTAATGAAAGCACTTATTTCGCCAAATGAACCAAGACAATCTGGTTATCGTGTTGCTGAAATATCTGAATCAGGATTTGAAGTAGCACCACCATTGTTTTGGGTAGACTGTGCGGATACCGACAAAGCAGACCAATGCTGGTATGACCCAAGCGACCAGACAATCAAAGCATTTGACATTACAGGATAAATTATGTGCGACCAACTCAGCCAATTCGTTGTTGACAAATATGTCCATTTAAAAGAATTTCTTGCCAAAGAATCTTGCGCTGAGTTAACCGCCGAATTGAAGCGATTGGTTTCTGAAAAGCGAACTGTCCAAGATAGTCAATGCCCAAAGTCAGAAGCTGTTCATGGGGCAATGGCATTTGACAAATTGCTGGTTGACTTGTTGCCGCACTTTGAACGTGCGTCTGGTAAACGTCTTTATCCGACATATTCCTATGCTCGCCTATATGCGCCCGGCGAAGATTTAACCATCCACACTGACCGACCATCCTGCGAAATAAGCGCAACTTTGACCCTTGGCTTTGAGGGCGATGTGTGGCCTATCTACATGGGCGATGAGGGTAAGGCTAACCCAAGCAAGATTGACATGGTTGTAGGCGATGCTGTGCTTTACAGGGGCATGGACAAACACCATTGGCGTGAGGTTTACACTGAGGGTAAATGGCAAGCACAGGTGTTTTTGCATTACGTTGATGCTGATGGGCCACACGCTGAATGGAAGTTTGACAAGCGACCGTCACTTAACTTGCCGTCACCAGAAATGCGGCATTGGATTTACAACGACATCCTGACACCTGAAGCCTGTGATTCGCTTGTTAAGTTGTACACACAAGACCGATTGGAAAAAGAACCACCGCACATAGGCAATGGTCAAATTGATACATCTATTCGCAATGTGACCCGTGTGATGTTGCCCACATACAAAGACATTGGCGGTCGGCTTGCGGCGGCTGGTCTATGGGCAAACAAGCAGATGTGGAACTTTGATGTCACCCATGCCAACCAAGCTGAATTCCTTGCATACCCTGCTGGCGGTCGTTATCAGGCTCATGTGGACACATTTCTACAACACGGCGATGAATGCCGTAAATTGACGGTATTAGCGTTCCTGAACGATAATTTCAAGGGTGGCAAGTTCTTCTTGCAGGACGGGCAGAATCGTTACTATCCACCGCAGAGCAAAGGCACTGTGCTGGTGTTTCCATCTTTCATAATGCACGGCGTGGAAGATGTGGAAGACGGGGAACGATTTTCTGTTGTGTGTTGGATGGTAGGCAAATTTTTTAGGTAACGAAATGAATTCACCCGTTGTGGCTGTTCGCAATATCAGCGATGAAGAATTAAAATCCATGTTGCACGAAGCGGCTGAATGGGGCGCAAAACGCGCATTGGCTGACATTGGCTTGCATGATGACGAAGCTGGCTCAGACGTTAAAGAATTGCGCGGCTTGCTTGAAACATGGCGCGATGCAAAGCGCACGGCGTTTAGAACGGCAATAAGCTGGCTGACTAAAGGATTCCTGATTATGATGATTGGTAGCGTCTGGTTTTACGCAAGCAAAAAGGGGTAAAAAATTGACCCTATTACTTTGTTGGTCATGGCAAATAGTTGCGTGGCGGCTATCCGACAAGGTGCGTCACTTTACAAGCAAGCAAAAGAATCTTTCCTTGAAATCAAGTCAACCGCTGATGAAGTGGTCGGCATATATAAGGAAGTTACTGGATTTTGGAGTAACTTTAGTAACTTCTTCAAGCCCAAAAAATCAACGCCCAATCCTGTGGCGAAAGCGCGGAAGAAAGAAAAGTTTGTCGCCTATACCGAAACACAAGCCGCATCAGACATTGTTAAGCAACTGACCGAATTCTTTTCCTTGCAAGACCAACTCAATGCTTATTTGAGGGCTGAAGAATTAAAAGCAGAAGTCTATGACCCAAACATGAGCAATGCTGAAATGATGGGTACGGCAATGAACGTGATTATGTGTAGGCAACAGATGCAAGAATTGGAAGTGACAATTCGTGAAATCATGGTGTATGAAACACCGGGTCTAGCTGACCTATACACCCAGACTTTTGAGTTGCGCGGCAAGATGCAGGAACAGCAAACCAAAGCACGACTCGCACAAGAAGCACAAGACAGGCGGGACTCATGGCTACACAGGGAAAAAGAAAAGAACCTCAGATTAAAAATAGCGTACCTTTTAGCAACGGCGTTCCTGCTCCTGTACGTTTGGCTGTGGCTGATACTCCTCAATCGGTGGCAAAAGACATAATGGGATGGGTTGCAATGTGCATCTGCATAGGGTTATTGCTTCCCTTGCTTGGATTTCTGTATGTGGATATATTGACTGCAAAGAAAGACGTTCAGATTGAACTGGTCAAAATTCAAGAGTTACGCAGACAGATTGAGCAAGAAAAACGCGAGGTGTCAAAATGAATGTAATTGATTTATTAATTATCAGTATGCTGGTGGTTTTAATTTTTACAAACAAGGGGTAATCATGGATTGGCTTAAACAAATTGCACCGACAATCGCAACCGCTTTAGGTGGGCCATTGGCAGGGCTTGCCGTGGACGCAATCAGCAAGGCTGTAGGCATAGACCCCAAAGACGTTACAAAGACCATCAGCGAGGGTAAATTAACTGCTGACCAGATTGCACAGATTAAGACTGCTGAACTTGCTATGGCGGCACGAGCGCAGGAACTTGGTCTAGACTTTGAAAAGATTGCTGTTGATGACCGTAAGTCAGCGCGGGAAATGCAAGTTTCAACTCAGTCTTGGATACCCGGCGGGATGGCAATTATTGTCACCTGTGGATTTTTTGGTATCTTGATTGGCTTGATGACCGAACACTTCAAGACCAGTGATGCTTTGATGTTGATGCTTGGTTCGCTTGGCACGGCGTGGACAGGCATCATAAGTTTTTATTATGGCTCGTCTGCTGGCAGTCAGAAAAAAGACGAATTGCTTCATCAATCCAGCCCAACAAAGTGAGGTTGCCATGCGTACCAATTTTGATGTTGCACTGCTGAAATTATTGGTTCATGAGGGCGGCTTTGTTAACCATCCAGCCGACCCCGGCGGCATGACCAATCTTGGCGTGACCAAAAAAGTGTGGGAAGAATGGCGCGGTCAACCAGTTGATGAAGCTGAAATGCGAGCATTAAGCCCTGAAAAAGTTGCGCCGCTTTACAAAGCCAAATATTGGGACATGGTGCAAGCTGACCGTTTGCCGCATGGCGTGGATATGTGCGTGTTTGATTGTGCAGTCAACAGTGGCGTGAAAAGGGCATCAAAACTGCTTCAGAGGGCTGTCGGCGTGGATGATGATGGAGTTATAGGTCGCGCAACTATGGCGGCTGTAGAAGCCTTAAATTCGGAAGAAGTCATTGACCGATTTTGCGCTGAACGGCTGACGTTTCTGGAATCTCTCCCAACCTTTGCAACCTTTGGCAAAGGCTGGACACGGCGGGTTGCTCAGGTGCGTGAGGAATCACAGATTCTGGCTTAACTCTGCCAATCTGCAATCCAGTTGGCAAGCAGACAGCAAACGCCAACGGTGACCGCACCGCCAAGCATTAAAACAAATACCAGCACCAGAAAATCCATCATTTTATTTTCCTTGATAAAGCCTTGGAATAAATAAACACTTGATTCTTTTCGTTGATGTCGCGGTTATCCTGCTTGCGCTTGGCGTATTCCTCGCCCTGCTTAAGCCGTTTCATTTTGATGTCGCGTGTCCAGATGCTTTTG
>RFYV01000125.1 GCA_009921265.1 Betaproteobacteria bacterium
TACGCTATCCGGATGGAATGGAGACTTGTGGATACCTAGGTTTCTTGGAGTAACACTGGGGATGTACTTGCTTTTTATGGAATGACGTTACATGGATCCAAGGGAAATACCGACTCAGGGGCTAGAAGGCGTGGGTACTCCATTAGGTACACGGGGTCGGATGTTGTTTATGATCCCAAGCCTGGCAATACACCCGCATTGATACGAAAAAAACTTGCTGTTGGGCAACCGATCACTAGCATCGAATATCCTTTAGTATGGACATAAAGCATTTTAATTTTTAAGTAAATATTTTGTCGTTATTTGTCTTGTTGGCATGGCTGATACAGCACCATGTGATTGAACTGATAGAGCTGCAGCACAGTTAGCCAATTTCATTGCTGATTGTAAATTTTCCCCATTTGACAAACACGCTGCTAATACACCAGTAAAAGTATCTCCCGCACCAATCGTATCAGCAACTTGGACTGGATGCCCTTTTATTTGAATAACAGGAAAGCCTGTTTGAAATAGGCTGCATCCATTTTCACCTTGTGTCAGTATCAAAGAGCCGACGCCGCGTTTCAATAGCTTTTGCGCAATCGTATTTTGATGCTCAGTTGATTCATGGTTAGTTATTTGCAATCCTCCTAATTGGACCAATTCGCTTTCGTTTGGAATCAACACATCCACTAATGGGTATATTTCTTCTGGAAGTTCAATTGCAGGAGCCGGGTTAAGGATTGTTTTTTTGCCATATTTGCGTGCTAGTTTGAAAGCTTCCAATGTTGCCTCGATTGGAACTTCACACGAAGCAACAACTAGTTTGCACTCCTCAAACATTTTTTCAGCTGATAACACATTGTGAACAGATAGACCTGCTCCTGCTCCTGGATAAACAGCAACACTGTTATCCCCATCCTGATAAACCAATATTAAAGCCGTTCCATTTGGCTCATTGGGGACCGCAATCACATAAGAATAATCTATCCCCTCTTTTGACCATAAATCGGTCCCCATCTGTCCGAAATCATCACCACCGATCCTTGCGATCAGCCCTACATTTGCTCCAAATCTTGCGGCTGCAATCGCACAATTGCTCCCTTTTCCACCAGGCTGTTTTTCAAAATTATGAGCCATTTGCGTTTGACCCCGTAATAGAGGAGACTTTACGTGAGCTATTAAATCAACGTTCCAACTGGCTATACAAATAAGATCAATCATAATAAAACATGTTAAGTTAAAACATTAAGTCGATGTCAAAAAGTTTGTATCAAACCGTCATGAATTTCTAGAAAATTTAACCTCTCGATTCAATGTTAACGCCAATATAGGCCTCAAAAGTTAGTGTAGTTATTGTAGCGCCTTTCAATGACAGGCGGATTCAAGCACGAAGTGCAACTTTGATTAACTGAGGGCAGGAGGCTGAGAGTGTTTAGCATCTAGGTTTTCTGACCTGCAAGTCGAGGCTGCCCATGAATTACAAGCGTTTAATAGGTGTAGCATCAGTTGAATCTTGTTTTGTCGGTTAAGATTAGCACCATTTCTGTTTATCCAAACACGGTGTCATGAAGATTTATATTTTGATGGAATTGAAGAAACTGATATCGGTAATACCACCGATGCTATCCCGCAAGTGATAAATTAGGATTTGGATGATGTCCCATTCCATTGATACAACCCCTGCTATTCTGGGTGTCCAACACACACCACCCATTGCGGACTTACCCCCTTTGGCGTGTGATTGTCATGTTCATTTGTTTGGGGATCCTAGCCAATACCCAATGGATTCAGAGCGTCATTACACCCCTAGGGGTGCATCCATTGAGCAATTATTAGCGCACCAACAAGCATTGGATTTCGAGAGAGTTGTGATCGTTCAGCCAAGTGCATACGGTATCAACAATCGCTGCATGTTGAATGCTATCGAACAGTTGGGAACAATTGCACGCGGGGTGGCTGTCATCAATCCAGACACGGTCACAGATGAAGAATTAGTACGCATGCATCAAATAGGTATTCGCGGTGTGCGAGTTAATTTAGAGAGCTTTGGGAAATCCGATCCACAACTTGCTGCATTGGCGCTGAATAAGGCTGCCAAACGAATTCAACATTTGGGCTGGCATGTGCAAACCTACACCAATGTTTCAGTGATCAGTCAATTGCAAGACACCATTGCTCAGTTACCCACACCGTTGGTAATTGATCATTTTGGAAAAGCCATGGCTGATAACGGCGTTGATCACCCAGGTTTTTTGGTGTTACTTACCTTGTTGGCATCTAATCGGGTTTGGATTAAATTGTCTGGGGCGCATCGTGTGTCGAAGATGCCAGACTGCAACGATGTTCAAGATTTGGTTGTTTCGATGGCACAAACCAACGTGGATCGACTCATCTGGGGCTCCGACTGGCCCCATACTGGCGCTTGGCCAGGGATTGCATTAACGCCAGACGTCATCAATGAATTCCATCCCATTGATGATGGCCATGCAGCCAATCGAATTCGAAAATGGCTAGGCAATGAGGCTTGGCAACAAAAAATGCTGGTTCAAAACCCGGCTGTGCTTTATGGATTCGAATGAAAAAAAAGTAATTTTCAATGCAATACAAGGAATCAAAAATGCAACGTAGACCTCTTTTGAAAGCGCTTCTGAGCGGTGGACTTTTTTCACCGTGGTTATCGACTCATGCACAATCGAGTTGGCCATCTAAGCCCATCAAAATCATCATGGGTTATGGCGCAGGTGGCGCAGGTGATGTAAGTTGGCGCATTGCTGCAGAAAAATTATCAGAACGTCTGGGTGTGCAGGTGTTGGTAGAGAATAGACCGAGTGCAGGTGCCATTGTTGCAGGGCAAGCGGTTAAGCAAGCTGCACCTGATGGGTACACGTTTTTGCATGCGGCAAGTGGCAATTTTGCGATGACTCCCTCTTTATTCAAGTCCTTGCCCTTTGACACGCAGACTGATTTTGATATGGTCAGTGAACTCACACGACACAGCATGGCCGTGATTGCCTTGTCCAATTCGCCATATAAAAGACTTGAAGACGTGATTGCTGCGGCCAAGGCCAACCCTGGGAAAATTTTTCTAGGTATCACTGCGATAGGTACCGGACAACATCTCACCGCAGAACTTTTTAAATCTGTTGCGGGTATCGATGTTCAATTGGTTCCCTTCAAGAATTCTCCCGATTTGTTAATGGCATTGCGTTCTGGCAGTATTCAACTAAGTATTGATACGTTGGCTCCGGTAATGGGGCAGATCAAAGGTGGGGCCTTAAAAGCGATCGCGTTAACAGATCCTCAACGATTTCCCGGATTACCCGATGTGCCCACCTTTGCAGAAAGTGGTTTGATGGGCTTTGAAGTATTCACTGCTTGGAATGGCATAGCGGCACCTGCACACACACCTAAAGCTGTGATTGATCGGATGGCCAAGGAGATCGCTGAAGTGGTGGCTTTACCCGAGGTGAAAGCCAAATTTTTGGAATTTGGTATGGTGGCCGTATCCACAACACCTGCACAATCAAAGAATAACTTGGCCAAAGATATCTCTGCTTGGCGAATTTTGATGGAAAGATCTAAAATAGAAAAACAATGAATAAGTTTTTGTCAATATCTACAGGATGGTTAAAAGTGCATAATTTCACATGTGAAGAGATTTAGATAAAAGATTTAATCATTTTTCTTAATCGTTGTTTGGCTCTGAGCCAATAACGAGTAATTAAGTTATATTTATTCTTCGAGATTCAAACCCTTCATTAAAACTCATACTGTCTGTTTCATGAAATAAAGCCGAATTAAAAAGAGCAGCTCGCTTGAGTTTATTTCCACCCATTCCCACTCCACAGGAGGTACAACAACAATTGTGTTTGCAGTGAAATCAGTTAGACTAAAAACTCTCACTGAGATTGGATCAACATTTAACTCAGGTCATAGACGAAAGAGTATAAAAATGGAACTTCAAATTTATCCGACTCATGCTCCTGTCGGCGCTGAAATATCAGGAGTTAATTTATCTGAGCCAATTGATGATTCAACTATTGAAAAAATAAAATCTGCTTTAGATGATTTTGGAATGATTTATTTGCGTAATCAAATAATTAAACCTACACAGTTAGTTGCATTTGGCGGGAGACTTGGCCAGTTGGAAAAGCATGTATTCGATCAATTTTTGTTACATGATCATCCTGAAATCGTGGTTTTATCAAACATTATAGAAAATGGTATTCAAATTGGTGTTTCTGATGCCGGTCAATTTTGGCATACAGATGGAGCTTTTAATAAAAATCCTCATATTTACTCAATGTTACATGCGCAAGAAATACCGGTTGATGCAGCTGGGCAATCCTTAGGTGACACGATGTTTGTTAGTACTGTTAATGCATTTAATACGTTAGAGACTAATACGCAACATCAACTTAAAGGTCTAAATGGACTACATAGTTTAATCACACAGTACAAGAAAAAAATGACCTCCAAGATTGGGAAAAATGTACCCCTTACAAATGAACAAAAGGCTAGAACTCCAGATTTATACCACCCAGTTATTTGGGTGCATCCTCGAAGCGGCAAGGAATGTCTTTATATTAATGAAGGAACAACTTTTGGCATTCAAGGTATGGATGAAAAAAATGCTATTGAATTAATAGAGCAACTTTGCGAACATGTTAGAAAACCTGAATTTGTCTATTGCCATAAGTGGGCGGTTGGCGATATATTAATTTGGGATAATTTTTCAACCCAGCATAAAGTTAATTTTAATTTTAGTTCAGAGCATAGACGGAAGATGTACCGTATGTCTATTAGCTAAAGATCGCACGACGCCATTACATATTGAAAATCATGTTTAGTCGGAGATTTATGTGCGACTTACTAGCAATGTTCTTTCTTTACATTTTTTTTAAGCGTGAAACAACAATCAACTATCCATGTTACTGGTTAAATTTCGCTATCCGAGCCTCGTACGGC